>CAMYMP010000291.1 GCA_947259435.1 uncultured Woeseiaceae bacterium | reverse complement strand
GAAGCAACGCGGACATTCGCTGTCGAACTGGAAGTCGACAACAGCGACGGCGCGCTACGTGCCGGCGGTACGGCTGAATTATTTGTTCCGGCGGAGCTCGTCACGGCACATCGCATATCTCCCTCGCTTCTGACCCTGGATGATGCAGGTAACATCGGGCTCAAAATCGTCAATGACGATCAAGAGGTCGAGTTCGTCGTCGCCGATATCGCGCTTTCGACCAGCGATGGCGTGTGGGTCGCGGGATTACCGGATACGGCAACGATCATTACGGTCGGCCAGGGCTTCGTAAATATCGGCTCGGTCGTAAACGCCGTGCCCGAAAGTGACATCGAGACTTCGGTCGCGATCAAGGCAGCAAATCCGGGTAATTAGTCATGCACTTGATTGACGCTGCGATGTCGCGAAGCCGGACGGTCATTCTCGGCCTGATCATCGTGATCGTTGCGGGCCTGACGGCCTACGTGACGATCCCGAAAGAGGCGGAGCCGGACGTCGAGATTCCGATCGTCTACGTCTACATTCAGCATGACGGGATTTCGCCGGAAGACGCAGAGCGCCTGCTCGTTCGTCCGATGGAGCAGGAAATCCGCTCGATCGAAGGCATCAAGGAGATGATCGCCGAAGCATTCGAGGGCGGCGCCAGCGTGCAGGTAGAGTTTGAAGCGGGCATCGATACCGACAAAGCCCTGCAGGACGTCCGCGAAAAAGTGGACATGGCCGAGGCAAAGCTGCCGAGCGAGACAGAGGAGCCCACCGTCAACGAAGTGAAAATGACTCGCTTCGACCCGATGCTCGTTCTTAATCTCGCAGGCGATGTTCCGGAGCGCACGCTGACGCAAATTGCCAAGGACCTGAAGGAGGACTTCGAGTCGTTGGCCGGTGTTCTCGAAGTGAATCTCGTAGGTGTCCGTGAAGAGCTGATGGAAGTAATTGTGGATCCGCTGGCCATGGAAAGTTACGGGCTGGACCAGGCGCAAATCGTCAGCTTCATCAATCGCAACAATCGGCTTGTCGCTGCAGGTTCCCTGCAATCCAGCGAGGGTCGGTTTCCGGTCAAGGTGCCTGGTGTCTTCGAGAATGCGGAGGATGTTCTCGATATGCCAATCAAGGCAGTCGGCGAACAGATCGTGCATTTCAGGGACATCGCGGAAGTCCGTCGGACCTACAAGGACGCTGAAAGCTACGCGCGACTCAACGGCAAGCCTGCGCTGGCGATCGAGGTCGTACAGCGCGGCGGTGCCAATCTGGTCGACGCTATTGATCAGGTCATGGCAATCATCGAAGAACAAAAACAGTATTGGCCCGCCGATATAGAGATCAGCGTTTCCCGCGACAAATCGAAAGACGTCAACGACATGTTGACGGAATTACAGAACAGCGTGCTGATTGCCGTGTTGCTCGTTTTTATCGTCATCGTCGGCATTCTCGGCATCCGCTCGGCGTCACTGGTCGGCGTCTCGATACCGGGCAGTTTCCTGCTCGGTATATTGCTGATCGGGGCGTTCGGCATAACGATCAACATGATGGTCCTGTTCGCGTTGATTATGGCAGTGGGCATGCTGGTCGATGGGGCCATTGTGGTCACTGAAATGGCCGACCGCCGTTTGGCAGAAGGCGAATCGCGCCGCGATGCCTACTCGCGTGCGGCAGCGCGCATGTCCTGGCCGATCATCGCCTCGACGTGTACGACACTCGCGGCATTCGTTCCTCTCGCGTTCTGGCCCGGGATATCGGGCGAGTTCATGAAGTACCTGCCGCTTACGCTGATCGCTGTGCTGTCAGCTTCCCTGCTGATGGCGCTGCTCATCGTCCCGACGCTGGGCTCGATATTCGGCAAGACGGAAGCTGTCAGCGATTCGGCCCGCCGCAATCTCGCCGCAGCTGAAACCGGCGACCTCGAGACCCTGGAGGGATTCACCGGGCGCTACGTACAGTTCCTCAGGAAGTCACTGCATCATCCCTGGCGCAATGTCGGTATCGTGACCGCCTTGTTGCTCAGCATCTACGCTGGATTCATCGCGTTCGGCCGTGGAACCGAGTATTTTCCGGACGTCGAGCCACCGTTCGCGATGATCGATATTCGCGCCCGCGGAGATCTCTCGACCGATGAGAAAGACCTGCTCGTGCGGCAGGTCGAGGAGCGACTGCTCGGCATGCCGGAGATCGAGTATCTCTACGCGAAGACCGGTGCGGTACGTGAGGCGCCGGATCAGATTGGCTCTATTACGCTGAATTTTGTCGACTGGGACGAACGTCGCAAAGCCAATGTGATACTTGCCGAAATCAGAGACAAAACCGCCGATCTTGCGGGCATCATGATCGAGACGCGCAAGCCCGATTCAGGGCCACCGCAGGGTAAACCCATTTTTGTCGAATTCTCGTCGCGCAACGCGGACGCTGTAATCGATACGATCGCGCAGGTTCGCTCGGCCCTGGAGCAGCACCCGGGCGTCACTAATATCGAAGACGGCCGCCCGCTGCCCGGCATCGAGTGGCAGATCAAGGTCGATCGCGCAGAAGCTGCGCGCTTCGGTGCCGATATCACGCTGGTTGGCGCGATGGTGCAGCTCGTTACCAACGGCATCAAGGTTGGCGAATATCGACCCGATGACAGTGACGACGAGATCGACATTCGGGTCCGCTACCCGTCTGATAGTCGCAGCCTGGCGCAAATCGACGAGCTGCGCATACCGACCCCGAATGGATTGGTACCGATGAGTACCTTCGTCGAGCGCGTTCCGGCACAGCAGGTCAGTGCCATAACTCGCACCGATATGCGTCGCACGATGACGATCGAGGCAGACGTTGCCGCAGGTTATCTTGTGAACGATGTAATCGCAGAACTGCGTGAGCTGTTACCGACGCTCGATATCGACCCGAGTGTGAACGCACAGTTTCGGGGCACGATCGAAGACCAGGAAGAAGACGAAACGTTTCTCGCTCAGGCCATGATGATGGCCATCGCGATCATGGCAATCATTCTCGTTACACAATTCAATAGTATTTATCAGGCAGCTCTGATACTGACGGCCGTTATTTTCTCGACAGGCGGTGTGCTGCTCGCCCACCTGATTATCGGCTCGCCGTTCGGCGTCATCATGAGTAGCGTCGGCGTCATCACGCTCGCGGGCATCGTTGTCAACAACAACATCGTTTTTATCGACACGTATAACGTTCTTCGAAGTCGTGGAACAACGGCATTCGACGCCATCCTGCGAACCTGCGCAGTTCGCCTGCGGCCGGTATTACTGACAACCGTGACCACGATTATCGGCCTCTTGCCGATGGTTCTCGGTGTCAATATCAACCTGCTTGCCCGGGAGATATCGATCGGCGCCCCCAGTTCGCAATGGTGGACGCAACTTGCGTCATCGGTTGCCGGGGGACTCGCATTCGCGACGGTATTGACATTGTTCCTGACGCCCAGCCTGCTGATGATCCAGGCCAACGTATCGATGAGAATGGCGGAACGCCGCGCCCGCCATACCGGCCACTCGGCCGATGCGGTCTCCTGACACAATTATTTCAATCCAAATGGCCGTTTCGCGCATCTAACAGGTAGATAACGGGACTGCGCGACGTCGTTGCCCCGTGAAAAGGGAAACTCGCGATGAACACTGCAAAGCGTTTGGGACTCTGTTTCGCTAAGTCATTGTATTTAAAAGAATAGAAAAAGGCAGATCCGTGAATTTAGGTGTTGCGTTATACCGAACTAGTGTTATACTTCACTATAACACCAAGCAACGCCGCATGCTGTGAATCACATGAAAGCAATCACACCGATAGTAGCCGTAGTGGCCTTGTCCGGTATCGCAGCTCTCCCCGGCTGCGGTATCGGCGAGGCGAGCAGTGCCGGCGACGATCAGGTTCGCGCCGCCGCGCCCGTGCCTGTCGAGGTGGCGTATCCGGTCCGGGCGGATATCTATGCGACGTATCACGCGACGACGACTATCACGTCGGACGCGGATGCGCCGGTGCTTGCGCGCGTACCTGGCGAAGTTGTCGAACTGCTCGTCGAGGAAGGAGACACGGTTGTGCAAGGTCAGGTCCTCGCACGGCTCGACGGCGAACGATTGCGCCTTGAAATGCTGGCTGCAAAAGCGAATCTCGAGCAAGCACGGAAAGAATTCGAACGCTACCGCGAACTGGCCGGGCGCGGGCTTGTCAGCGAGGCCATGTTCGAAGGCCTGCGGTACGACGTCGACGCGTTGCAGGCAACTTACGAGTTGGCGAAGCTCAATTTCGACTATTCCGCCATTCGCGCAACGATTGGTGGCGTTGTCTCTTCCCGTGAAATCAAGCTGGGACAGAACATCGACGCCAACAGCGTTGCTTTTCGCATCACCGACACCAGCGAGCTCGTGGCTTACATGCAGATTCCGCAAGCGGAACTCGCCAAATTCTCGGCTGGCCACAGCGCAAGCCTGCAAGTCGACTCGATGCCCGACGCTCACTTTGACGCGACGATTGTACGGATCAGCCCAACGATCGATGTTCGCAACGGCACGTTCCGTGCCACAGCGGTGATGAAAAACAACAATGGCTATCTTGTTCCGGGTATGTTCGCTCGGTTCACGATTGCCTATGAAAAGCATGCCGATGCGTTGCTCATTCCTGCTGACGCTCTCGTCGAAGAAGATGATGAAATGGTTGTCTATGTCGTTGCCGACGGAGAAGTAATTCGCAGGACAATCGGGACGGGCATCATGACGAGAGGTCAAGTAGAAGTCCTGAATGGCCTCGCCGAGCACGAGGAGGTCGTCGTGACTGGTCAGTCTGGTCTGCGTGATGGCAGCAAAGTGCTTGCCAGCAATCGCGACGCGGAGCGCTTCACGGGCTGACGAAGCCGGGCACCGGCCGCAAAGCGGTGAATCCGGCGCGATACGAATTGGGGAGAAAAAGATGCTTCTGCATCGTCCTGGTCCGGCCATAATCGCGTATGCACTCTTGCTAAGCGCGTGCGGACAATTCGGAGGAGACTCCGACAAGGCTGAAGACGAAGAAGAAACTGCCGCTGTGCCCGTAGAGGTCGGTAAACCGACACGAGGCGACATCTACGCTGTCTACTCCGGTACCGCACCGATTGAAGCATTCGCCGAGGCGGACGTCGTTGCAAAGGTGTCGGGCGAAGTTCGCGAGATTCTGGTTGAGGAAGGCGACGACATTAGCCAGGGACAGATAATGGCCAGGCTCGACGGCGATCGCCTGAGGCTTGAACTGAACCAGTCTGCCGCCAACCTTCGCAAGCTGCAGCGCGACTACGAAAGGAACGTGGAACTCAAGGAAAAGGGCCTGATCAGCAGCGGTGATTTCGACAAAATCAAGTACGACATGGAGGCGCTGGAGGCCTCCTATAACCTTGCGAAGCTCGAACTCGACTATACCCAGATTCGCGCGCCGATCGACGGCGTCGTCTCCGAGCGCTACGTACGGCGTGGCAACACGATCTCCGCGGGTGAAGCGGTTTTCAAAGTCACGAGTTTCGATCCGCTCGTAGTTTACCTGTTTGTCCCTGAACGCCAATATCGCAATATCGCCAAAGATCAGGTCGTCGGCATCGACATCGATGCGCTGCAGGGACAACGCTTCATGGCAACCGTGACGCGAGTGAGCCCTGTTGTCGACCCCCAAACCGGGACTTTCAAAATCACGATAGAGATCTCTGACGATCAGCGGCGGATAAAACCCGGCATGTTCGGTCGCATCAGCATCGTCTACGACCAGCACGAAAACGTCTTGCAGGTACCGCGCAGCGCCATTCTTGAAGAAAGCACGCAAACCAGCGTCTTTGTCGTCGAGGATGGCAAAGCAATGCGCAAGGTCGTGCAAACCGGCTACAGCAATAACGGAATGGTCGAAATTACGAGTGGCATTACTGACGATGATCTCGTGGTCACGGTCGGGCAAATCGGCCTCAAGAACGATTCCGTTGTGACGATTATCAATGCGGAAGGCCGGGCCGCCGAGACGATCAGCGAAGCTGAAGAACAGGCAAGCGACGATGCGCCGACTGATTGAGATAGCAACGCAGCGGCGCGTCACGATCGTGATGCTGATGGTCGCGATAGCGCTATTCGGCCTGGTTTCCCTGTCGCGTCTGAAGCTCAATCTTCTGCCCGACATTTCTTACCCGACCATAACAATTCGGACTGAATTGACTGGCGCCGCGCCGGTCGAGATCGAGAACCTGCTGACCAAACCTATTGAGGAAACCGTCGGCGTCATTCGCAATGTGCGGCTCGTGCGCTCCGTTTCGCGTTCCGGGCAATCCGATGTCACTCTCGAATTCTTGTGGGGCACCGACATGGATATCGCCGGCGTCGACGTCCGGGAAAAGCTCGACATTCTCGTCTTGCCGCTCGAGGCCAGCCGGCCGCTGTTGCTGCGATTTGATCCATCCTC
>CAMYMP010000290.1 GCA_947259435.1 uncultured Woeseiaceae bacterium | reverse complement strand
GATAGATCGAGTCGTCGACCGAATGCTCCATCAGCTCGTTACCCGTCTGCCGGCAAAATGCTTCGAAGTCCGCAACAGACCCGGGATCGGTTGCAAGAACCTCGAGAATACCGCCGGACGGAACTTCCTTGAGAGCCTTTTTGGCTTTGAGTATGGGTAACGGGCAATTGAGCCCTTTCGCGTCAAGTGTATGGTCGGCCATTCCTGTAGCTCCGATTTTCTAAGGTATTGTCTGTCCTGTTGCCGGACTCAGATGAATAGATTGATGTCGGACTGCGTCGCGCACTCGATATAGGTCGCTGCGCCACCAAGTTCCGGACCCTCGATCATGTCGTCAAGCGAATACTCGAACAGGTCCATTGTCATCTGGCAGGCAATCATGCGTACATCGGCTTCGATCGCGAGTTCACGCAGATCCTCTATGGACGCAACGCCTTTCTTGTTCATCAGGTTCTTCATCATCTTCGAACAGGCCGCATCGACGCCCGGAATTGCGGTCATCAGATTAGGCAATCCCATGTGCGCGCCCATCATGGGCATCTTCATCGCCGGATTGCCGGCGGCAGTCAGCTTCAGGTCAAGCTTCTTGAGCAGCAGCGGCAGTCCATAGAACGTGAAGAACATCGTGACGGGCAATCCCATCGCCGCGGCGGTGGTTGCGAGGATGAACGGCGGGTAGGCCCAGTCAAGGCTACCTTTCGTAACAATGATCGACATGCTTTTGGTTTCGGGAGCGGCAACCGGCGCTGTGCTCACGGCGTCCTGAACGACTTGGGCTTCACTGGACATTTGAAATCACCTCTTTTGACTGAGACTGTGGGGCTCCGCAGGGCATATTAGAATATCAGAATTGTCTTTATTAGGGGAATAGAATACTCTCGCCGGACGCAGCTGCCTGGGAATCTTCTCTATTGGTCCTGTCTGTATGCATACTCCACAACAGGAAAACAGTGCAAAAAACTCGCCTGCTGTAATGCCTGATCACGGTTCGCTGGCGGCGAACCCCGCCGCATCGCGGCCGTTGTTCATCGGCAGCGAGGTCTTCCGAAGAGCAGCCTTCGGCAACAACCATCCGCTGACGATCGTGCGCCATTCGGCGGTGCTCGATCTCGTGCGAATCCTAGGCTGGCTGGCCGATGACGACTTTCGCACAAGCCCGCCCGCCACGGCCGCTCAACTTACCGAGTTTCATGATCGGTCCTATGTCGAGGCGCTTCAATACGCAGATTCCACGGGGCAGGTCGACCCGGATGTCCGCAGCCGTTACCGAATTGGTACGCTCGAGAATCCACTGTTTGCGGGTATTTTCGAGCGCGCCGCGATGACGGTCGGTGGTTCCATTCTCGCGGCAAAGCTTGCCTGTGACGGGCATACCGTATTTCATCCCTCCGGTGGCACCCACCATGGTCGTCCGGATCGGGCGAGCGGCTTCTGCTATTTCAATGATCCGGTATTTGCGATCCGGACCTTTCTACGATCGGGCCGCAAGAAAATCCTATACCTCGACCTGGATGCGCACCACGGCGATGGCGTGGAAGACGCATTTGCCGACGAGCCTCGTGTGATGACGGTGTCGATACACGAGCAGGACCGCTGGCCATTCACCGGTTCTGCAGAAGACAGGCGCAATGGCGGCGCGCGCAACCTGCCGGTACCAGGAGGATTCAACGACAGCGAGCTTGACTACCTCGTGCACAATGCGGTGCTGCCGTTGGCCCGCGACTTTTCGCCCGAGGCGCTGGTCATTTGTTGCGGCGCCGACTGCCTTGCCGGTGATCCGCTGTCGGGCATGAATTTGAGCAACGCTGCGCTGTGGCGTGCGGTCACGCAGCTTAGGTCGTCGCAGCTGCCGACGGTCATTCTCGGGGGCGGCGGTTACAACCCGTGGACCGTCACTCGTTACTGGGCCGGCCTGTGGGGAACGCTGACCGGACAGGAGTTGCCCGAGACATTGCCGCAGGAGGCCGTGGATCTGATGCGTGCCATGGAGTGCGACCTGATCGATGAAGAAGACATCGAGGAAAGCTGGTTGACGCGCCTGGTGGATTCTCCGTATGACGGCCCGGTACGTGACGCGATAAAATCCCTCGCAGCTAAGGTCGTGAGGGCATAGCGCATGTGGTTAGAGGCACTGGCGGACATTGAAGATCTCGAGGACGCGGAGTTCGACGCAGCCCTGGTCCGGCAATTCGAAACCGCGGCGACCGGCAAAGAACCGCGTCCGATCCGATTCTCCACACCGACATTCAAAGAGTACGAAAGCTCCGAGCTGAGCAGCTGTGGCAAGAACAGCTTCCCGGCGTTTTCGATTACGGCGGGGGCGTGCGGCCTGAATTGCGATCACTGTCAGAAAAAAATCCTCGAGCCGATGATCCCGGCGACGAACCCGACGATGCTTGACGAGAAGGTGCGTCACCTGATCGATTCGCAGGGACTCAACGGATTCCTGCTCTCGGGCGGAACTTCCCGGAGCTGAAGATCGCCGTGCACAGTGCTTTGATGAAAGAACGCCAGGCGCAGGCCATGGAGTCGGCCGGCGTCGACACGGTCATGATGGACGTCATCGGGGCCGATGAAACCATCCACGAGGTTTACAAGCTGGACCGGCCGGTGGCCGATTTCGAAGCCACGCTCGAGGCTCTGTGCTCGACCTTGATGGAAGTAACGCCGCACATCGTGATCGGTCTGCACTACGGGCAGATTCTCGGCGAAGCCAATGCGCTGGATATCGTCAGCCGTTATCCGGTAACCGCGCTGGTGCTCGTCGTCATCATGCCGTTCTATGCCAAGCCGGGCACCTTCGTAACGCCGGGGACCTCGGACGTCGGCAAGATCTTCGGCGAGGCACGCAAGCGACTGCCTGACAAGCAGGTATTGCTCGGCTGCGCACGGCCACCGGGCATGCACAAACGCATCACGGATGCTTACGCGATCATGGCGGGTCTCGACGGGATCGCGTTTCCTGCGGATGGGGCGATTAGCGTTGCGCACACCATAGGGCGACCGTTCGAACAGGCGCATTCCTGCTGTTCGATCAAACTTGGCAGTGATTTCAAAGGCTCGCTTGCGCGCTCCTGCGCGGCGTGACCCGGGACGGTGTAATGGGCTGTATCGAACACAAATCGAGCGTCACACAGGCGAAGACTGAATCGGGTATGGATCACAACCCGTTCGACATCATGGCGCCGCGTCTGCCGGAGAAGACGCCTGTCGATCGCAGGAACGGCAAACATGTCAAAGCGAATGACATTCCGCCGCAGGGCGTGTACCTGCCCAACAACAACTACCTTGCGCCGCACATGAAGTCGCCGGAATACGTGCAGTTGTCGAACGCGGCTGCGATCACGCTGGGCATCATGGGCGGCCGCATGTATCGCTGCGAATGTACGCGCTGTCTGAACCTGCTGCTGACCTATCCGGAAGGCTGCCGTGCGAACTGTGCCTATTGCGGACTTGCGCGGCATCGAGAAGCGGATCGAGACTATGCGGACCGCAATTTCATTCGCGTCGACTGGCCGGCCGTGCCGATGGCCGAAATCGTCGATATCGTTGCCAGCGATGCCGGGAACAGCCCGTTTCATCGCATGTGTATCTCGATGATCACCCATCCACGCTCGGAGGCGGACACGTTCACGGTCCTGCAGCAGTGGACGGACCGTATCGACCCCGGCGCTATTCCGGTTTCGATCCTGTCGAATCCGACGACCATGACACGTGAGGATGTGCAAAAAACGAAGGATCTCGGTGCGGATATCTTCACGGTGGCGCTGGACGCGGCAACGCCGGAGGTGTTCGACCGCACACGTGGCAAAGGCGTGCAGTCGCCGCACAAATGGTCGAAGTATTGGGAAATTATGCTGGAAGCGAAAGACATCTTCGGACCGCAGAAATTCGGTGCGCACATTATTGTCGGTATGGGCGAGACCGAGTACGACGTACTCAAACTCGTGCAGGAACTCGTTGACCTGGGCGGCCACAGCCATATGTTCTGTTTCTTTCCGGAACAGGGCTCGTTGATGGACCACCTGCCCGCAACGCCGCGCGACCAGTGGCGTCGCGTGCAGCTTGCGCGCTATCTGATCGATTATCGCGATGTGCGTGTCGAACAGATGCGCTTCGACGAACTGGGTCGCGTATCGGCATACGGCATCTCGGATGCGGAGTTGTCCGACATCATTGAAGCAGGTATCGCGTTTCGCACCTCCGGTTGCCCTGGCAAGTTTCAGGATGATATTTCGGCCTGCGATCGCCCCTACGGCGATTCGCCGCCCAGTGATATTGCGAGCTATCCGTTTCAGCCCGCAAAAAAAGACATCAAAAAGATTCGCAGGCAGCTGGACATCCCGGTGCGCGTCGAATAGGCGCCCGCCCCGTCAAAGATGCCAGATCCGTTTCGAATCATTGATACCGGTGTCCGCGAAGGGCGCTCAAATATCGCTTTCGACGCGGCGTTGATCGAAGAGCGCCAGGCAAACCACGTACCCGATACGATTCGCTTTTTGCGATTCCCGCCAACCGCTTTGATCGGACGGCACCAGGACCTGAGCCGGGAAATCGATCTCGAGTATTGCCGGCAAAACGGTGTGGGCACCGTCAGACGTATCACCGGAGGCGGCGCCATTTATCTGGATGAAGGACAGCTCGGGTGGGAGCTGGTTTTTCATCGCAAGTCGCTGGGTCTTGCGGCGCTACCTGACCTGGCACGCGAGATATGCAATGCGGCGGCTAAGGGTATGAGCGAACTGGGCATCGACGCGCGCTTTCGTCCACGCAACGACATCGAAGTTGATGGCCGCAAGATCAGCGGCACCGGTGGGTTCTTCGACGGCGATGTGCTTATCTATCAGGGTACTGTGCTCGTCGACATGAATCCGCAGCGGATGGTCGCTGCGCTGAACGTTCCCGAGAGCAAGCTTGCCAAGCGCAGGCTCGACACGGCCGCGGAGCGTGTCGTGACGCTCAAGGAGCTGCTCGGCGACGAACTGCCGGACCTCGAAACGATCAAGCGGTCGCTCATCAGAGGATTCACAGAGGGTCTGGGCATCAGCGCCGCAGCGGGTGAAATCACGGAGACTGAAGAAGCGCTCGCGAAAAAGTATTTCCTCGAAGAAATCGGCACGGACGATTTCGTCGCCGAGATCGACAATCCGGGTGATCAGGCCGAGGTGCTTGCTGGCAGTCATACGGGTCCCGGCGGCACGATCGATTCGTTCGTCAAACTGGAGGGCCCGACGAAGAGAATCCTGCAGCGGGTTTTAATCAGCGGCGATTTCTTTGTCACGCCGCCGCGCATCGTTTTCGACCTCGAGGCGCACCTGACGGGTACGCGGATCGATGAAGTCAACGCCGGGATCGAGCAGTTCTTTGAGTCGAACGACATCGACATGCTCAGCGTCGCGCCGGAGGATTTTCAGGCGTCGATAGCAGCCGCGCTCGGAGCGGGAGGACAGCATGCCTGAGTGCAGCCCCGACGCGTTCGCGATGGCCGGCAGCACCGAGACGCCGATGAATGTCGTGGCCGTTATTCAGCATACGTCGGGCGAATATCTCGGCCTGATGGAGGACCACCTGGAAGGACGCCGTATCCGGTTTCAGTACTTTCGCCCGTTTGCTGGCGGTCGCAAGCTTCCGGCCGCCGACTTGCCGGCCGACGCGCTGATACTGCTCGGCGGCGGGCCATGGGGCGCTGCGGGAACGCGCGATCTGCCGACTTTAAAAGAGGAAATCGCCCTGACCGAAGCGAGACTCGCCGAGGGTACACCTGTCATCGGCATCGGCCTGGGGGCCCAGATACTCGCGATTGCGGCGGGCGGCAGCGTGCAATCGACCGAGCTTACATTCGAATGTGGAGTGACGATGCGCTGAACGGATTCCTGCCGGAGGAGTTTGCGCAGGTCGTCTACATGCGCGACTGGCCCGTGCCGCCGGACAGCGCGAAAATCCTGGCTACCGATAATGCTGGCCGTCCCGCGTTATTTCAGGTTGGTAACAATGCTTATGGCTTCGCGGGGCATCCCGGGATTAAGCTCGGGATGGTCGAAGATCTGATCATGGAATTCGAGGAAGTGCCCGACGCGGCGGCTGCCGAACTCGAGAATCTGCGCACCCTGCAGCCGCAGATCGAGGATGAGCTCGTGCCCATTATGACCGGGCTAGTGCAGTGCACGGCCCTTATGTCATCACCCAAGGCGGCAGCTCGGGCCGCACAGGAATTGGATGAACCAGTAATTTAGGATATGCTAATGTGCTGTTGGACGATCCGGCGGTTTGCGGGTCGGCTGACGCCGAAGGAAGGGGCCAATGGCTGAGAAACTCATCATCGTGATGGCGAATACCGACCCGCGAAACGGCGAGGAGCTCGGAGCTCCGATATTTCAGGCGACGGTCGCGGCGGCGATGGATTACGACGTCGATGTCATCTGTACCGCAACCTCGGGCCGCCTGATGAAAAAGGGCGTTGCCGATGATCTTTTCGTCAAGGAAGGCTCGCCCAAGTCCGTCTACAGTTTCATACAGGATGCCCACGAAGCGGGCGTCAAGTTCTTCTGTTGCTCGCCGAATCTGGATCTGTTCGACATGACCGTGGACGACCTGATCCCCGAGTGCGAAGGCATCGTCGGTGGGGCTCATCTGATCGAACAGGTCATGGAAGAAGACTGCAGAGTCATGACTTACTAGGAAGCTGTCTATGTCGCATTCGTCCACTTCGCGTATTCAGGAATATATCGGCGATCCGGTTTCCGACAAGCCGCCGGTCGAACGTGAACAGCTCGAAGAAATATTTCAGGACATCCAGGCGGATCTTCGCTACGACCACGAACTCAACGGTTGTCTGAACTGCGGTATCTGCACCGCGACGTGTCCCGCCGCACATTATTACGACTTCAGCCCGCGCGAGATCGTGCAGCTGCTCTGGACCGAGAATCTCGAAGGCATCTACGATGCGATGCAGGAAAAGATCTGGTCCTGTGCCCAGTGCTATACCTGCGCCGCGCGCTGTCCCTTCGATAACTCGCCTGGCGGACTGATTATGCTGATGCGGGAGACCGCGATTAAGCACGGCATGGAATCGGCGAAGAACGTGCTGCGCCCGTTCAGCCGCGTCATGCTGAAACTCATCTCAACCGGCAACCAGCTGTCGCCGGACATGATTACCCCGGACGGATTCGCTGACTGGGGTCCGAACGTTTCAAAAATCGATGCGCCGCTGGAGACTTTGCGAAAAGCAATTCCGATGCCGACGCTGCATACGACGAAGACAGCATGGGAAGTCAATCTGAAGACATCGGTCGAGCTATACACGATCTGGGAAGAAACCGGAGTGCTCGACAGTCTCGAAATTATCGACGAGAACCTGTTCGACGTGATCAGCGACATCATGGATGAGAAGCGTGATGACTACGAGGACTGGCTCGAAGAGCAGGACGACGATTAGGAGAAGATAATGGCGACAGGAAACGGTGGGGAACGATTCACGGGTCATGGTTCTGAATGGACTGATGCGAATCTGAGCAAAGACGATGCTCACGTCGCGATCCAGTGCGCACACCCTGC
>CAMYMP010000289.1 GCA_947259435.1 uncultured Woeseiaceae bacterium | reverse complement strand
ACGGGAGTGACGGGCGCCTGCTGAAGCTGGTCCCACATTAGAAACAGCCGCAACGGGCTATTAGCTGTTCATCGCCCGTGCGAGCTTCCTCTTCGCCGCGATCAGTGCTTTCTTGTCCGGGTCCGGGTCTTTCTCCGCCGCACGCATCTCCAGAAGTGCCGCTTCGACGTCGGTGCCGGCCAGCCACGCGACGACTTGCGGTGCCTGATCCGCATTGTCGCTCGTAATCCCGTCGAACTTTCCGTCGAGTATCGAGATGCGGTGCTTGCAGAAGTTACTGTACTGGCCGGCAGGGCAGTTACAGATAGCGGTGAGGCTGTCGCGGTCCTTGATGAAAATGACTTCGTAGGGATCTGCCGACGAGCCTTTGACGAGAAATGTGACCTCTTCCACCGGATCTCTCCATTACAGAGGGGCTTACGCGAGAATGTTTCCAGTATCCGGCTCGGCCGTATCGCCTGCAAGCCGATTCGTTACGCATTCAGCGGGATCGGGCTATTATCCAGGCTCGGGAGGAGCGTGATGATATGGCGAATATTCTTGGCATAGACGTAGGCGGTACCGGCATCAAAGCAGCACTTGTGGACACCGAAACCGGCGAGCTGCTCAGCGACAGGCACCGTATCGCCACACCGGCCGTGTCGACACCCGACAATGTCGCTGCGACGGTAAAGCAGCTCGTTGCTGAATTCGACTATTCAGGTACGGTGGGTTGCTGTTTCCCCGCAGTCGTCATCGACGGTAAAGCCAAAACGGCGGGCAATATAGACAAAGCCTGGCGAAATACGCAGGTTGACGCCGCTTTTAGCAAGGCAACCGGGCTGCCGTTTGTCGTGCTAAACGATGCTGACGCCGCAGGCATCGCGGAGATGCAGTTGGGGGCCGGAGTCGGGCTCCAGGGCATGGTGATTATGGTCACCATCGGCACCGGACTCGGAACTGGCGTTTTCTACAACGGCGAACTCATTCCGAATATCGAGCTGGGCAGAATGCCGGGTAAGGACGGCGAACCGATCGAATTCTATGCAGGCAACCGGGCGAGAAAAGTAAACAGCCTCTCCTGGGAGGATTGGGGACCACGATTCAACTACTTTCTCGAGCGGGTCGCCAGGGTGTTCTCACCCGACCACTTCATTATCGGCGGCGGGGTGAGCAAAGAGTTTCGGCGGTACAAAAATGCGATTAAAGTGCCGACAACGATACACGTCGCAAAATTTCGCAATGAGGCCGGAATCATTGGCGCCGCTGTTGCGGCGGCGCAAAGGGATTGAAAATCAAAGGCCCATATGGTGCTTTTGACATTCCCGTCGGTTGCGTAAGTCCTCAGTGTTTAAGAAAAGCTCTGCAGCAAAAACACACGAGCGATCACTAACCCGACCTTGCGTTCTCCAACAACATCAATATTCGATTGCGAATATTTACGACTCGTACCGGCCAACGACGATTTTTCCGGCTCTTAGGATTTGGAAAAAACACTTTAATGTCTTCGATTTTTTCATAGATGTTATCTACCAGATTTACCGTCGGCCGGCCCTGCCAAGCTGCCAGATGCTTGTCGTCCTTTATCCCCAGGTCTCGGATCTTCGTGGGTCGCAGGGACTTGAGATCGGGATCTTCGCCGGCTAAACGATCGTATTGCTCCGTTGACAGGACATGAATTGCCTCTCCCACATCGAGTCCATCGTCCAGCACTAACGTGCAAAATCTAAGATTATTCTGCAGCTCTCTGATGAGCTTTTTAGCATTTCCCTTGGACCGCGTGCGCCACTTGGTCCAGGCACTTTTGGCCCCGGCGCCAGTCGACACGGCCTGTAGAATTATCGGAATCGATTCGATCACTAATTGATTCTCTCAGGAATCTGTTTTTCAAGTCTAGAGCGCCGCCAGGTCGCTCGCCGTCATATAACGGCCCTTCGTCACGACGGCGGAAACCGAACGGGTATTGGCAATGTTCTCGAGCGGATTGCCATCCAGCAAGACGAGGTCGGCAACGCGGCCGACATCGATGGTCCCCATATCATGCTGCAGCGAGAAGTACTCTGCGGGACGCACGGTCGCCGCCTCTATCGCTTCCAGCGGTGAAAGGCCCGCCTGCACGAGGTACTCGAGCTCCGAGTGAAGGCTGAAGCCGGGTACGGCAAGAAGGATTGGCGTATCGGTACCCGCGCCAATAGGCACGCCGGCGGCGTGCATGCGCTCGACCAGGAACAGGCTCCATTCGGCGAATCGATTGAATTCTTCACTCGGATTGGCGGCGAGTTGCTGCGCCGATTCGGCCCAGTCCGGCCGAACTTCAATCGGTATGCGGGCAAGCGCGTCCTGCCAGTCGCGATTGCGAAATGGCGGTGCCAGGTTGAACGAGTTCAGGCGCAAGGTAGGTACCATCATTGTGGAGGACAGCGCCTCAATGGTTTTGTCACAGCGCTTCTCGTCGTAGTTCTCGACCGCCGGCAGGCGCTGCAGGCTGTGCAGCGACGCGCGCAGTTTGAAGCCGGACAGTCCTGCCGGGTTTTTCAGTCGCTCGAGTCGCGTCTCGTGAAGCTCAGCCGAATTGCTGGCGCAGTCCAATTCGATGTTTCGCAAGTGCTCGATCGAGTCAACGGACGGGCCCGCCATGCTCGCACGCATCGATAACGGAACGTGCGAGTCGATCGGCAGCGCCAGCTCGTTGGCGGTTTCGACCATCGCCTGGAATACATCCGGGCTGACCATCTCGTAAATCTTGATGAAGTCGACACCCTGTTCTTTCAGGTTCGCTATCGTTTCACGCGCCTGCTGCGGCGTCGCGTTCTGCACGCCGATCTCCGGGCGGTCGTTCCCGTCGTAAACGACGAAACGGCCGTCCAGCAGCGGGCCAGCGAAGAATACCCGCGGAGCGATAACGTTCTCTGCCCGCATTGCCTCGACGACGGGCAGAACTTTGTGCATCAGGCCACCGGTGTCGCGGACGCTGGTTATTCCATAGGACAGAAACAATGCCGGCATCGCTTCGACGAACCGGTCGTCGTAGGTCAGGTGGACGTGAAAGTCCCAAAGCCCCGGGATGAGGTACTTGCCAGTGGCATCGATGCTCTTCGAAACGGATACCTTTTCATCGGCCGGCCGCACGGTGATGATTTCGTCGCCATCGAAGACGACCGTCTGGTTCTCTCGCACACCGTTGACAGCGTCGATTACGGTAACGTTGGTGATCGCCGTGCCACGCGGTCTGTCCTGGCAGGCAGCCAGCAGCGCCAGGATCAGTAACATCGTAAGCCTGGCCCAGTCCGTAAGATCGCCGGTTGGCCGCTTCATATTTTGGCGGTGTGGCGAGTCGGGCGCGAAGCACGCTCTGCGTTCCCGTAGCGGCAGGTTGCCTGAACCACTGGCCGTGACGCGAGGTTCAGCGACCGCCAAAAATCTCTCAACACTCTCAAAGACAGTACTTGAAAACAATGCAGATGTTGGAAAAT
>CAMYMP010000288.1 GCA_947259435.1 uncultured Woeseiaceae bacterium | reverse complement strand
TATGACTACCGGCGCATGAACCTGGACAGCGCAAGCGATTACACGAGCGTCGAGATCTCGGCCAACGGCGCTGCCGGGCCATGGACCGAGCTGACGCGGCACCAGGGCTCGAGCAACGACTCCGGTTACCAGCCCGCGAGCCACAATATATCGAGCTTCATCTCCGCAACCACACGAATCCGCTTCAAGACCTCGTCGAGCATGGGCAACACCGACACGGTCTGGTTCGATAACGTCGAGATCGTCTGCGCGCCGTGACTATCGCGATTGCCCCGGAACCTTGAACAGAACTAAATGGGGTCGGACTAATAGGGGTCGAACCGAGGTTGCCGCCTGACAGCTCGCTGCTCTGACACACGTTTGATCGAACAAGCCAGTAGCCGCATACCGAAGTGTGAGGCCCGTCACAAAACCGCCGGGATGGGTCCTGTCTGTGGATCGCCCGCAGGTAGAAGATGTGATCGCAGCCTTGCGCCGCTGCAGTTTCAAGTGTGCGCCCTTCGGATTTGACCACTGGGTGGCCGACACGGCCGCCCGATTGGGCCTGCAAAGCAGCCTCAGAAGCCCTGGCAGGCCAAAAAGGGGACATTCCTGATTTGGCAGAAATAGTTGAAATTAAGAATGTCCCCGTTTCACAAAAAACGACTATATATTAAAGATTTACGCCAATCTGCCGCTGAATATTGAGATAGCTATCACTATTTGTGCGAGACAGAATATTGGCGATTTCGACCTATTTGGCCGACGTTTGGTCTGCAACTGAATTCGGCGATCCGGAGCTGTCCGGATACGCTGAAGAGCAGTTGCGTGAGGATACCCGCGCCGGCGTGCAGACTATGGCGGGCCTGGCGCTCGCCATGCAGCTATGCATCGGACTGGTCTCACTCCTGCAGGGGCTCAGCTCGATTTACGTCTACACCGGCGGCATGTTTGCCCTACTTTCTCTGCACATCCTGATCTCAGCGTCTTTCGTCAAGGACGTCCGGGCACTGCACACGCTCGGCATGGTTTTTCTGGTTGTCGGTGCGCTCACTGTTACCGTGCTCGCGCATCGCTCTGGCGACCTCAATATCGGCATGATGGCAGCGGTGGTCATGCTTCTCATTGCCGTGCCGCTAGTGCCGTGGGCCTTGCGCGAGGCGACTGCCGTCGTGGGCCTAACATACGTATTGCTCACGCTATCACTGGTGAGCGTGCCCGGACGCTTTGACGCCGGATCATTGCTGGTCCTGCAAACCTTAATCATGGGCGCAGCAATTGTTGTTGTCGTGGTCACAGCAAGAAACACATTCATTCGTAAACAGGACCTGCGTGCGCGCTTCGAACTCGAAAACGCGCACAGCGACATGGAACTGCTGTCGATGCAGGACCACCTGACCGGCGCGTGGAATCGGCGCTTTCTGTCCGAAAAGTTTGCCGAGTTCGCCGAAAATTGTTGCAACCAACATAAAGCGCTGCATGTCGCCATTCTCGACATCGACGATTTCAAGGGGATCAACGACGAGTTCGGCCATCAGTTTGGCGACAAAATCCTCGTTAGTGTCGCCGACATTTTTGTGCGCCTGCTCGAAGGCAAAGGGCGCCTGATTCGACTCGGCGGCGACGAGTTCCAGATCATTTACTGCGGCGATGGTCTCGACAAACTGATTGAAACCGCGATCGCAAACCTGCAGCAGGAATTCGCGGACGCGGGCCTTGGCAGTAAACGGGTGATTACTTTAAGCGCCGGCATCGTATCTTCGGAGCCAGATCAGCCTGCGGATCTCGAATCACTTTACAAGGCCGCCGATAGCGCGCTGTATCGCCAAAAGCACAACCGTCCTGCTGGGAATGGAGAGATTGGTTCCCTCGCCCGCACAGGGACCTGGAGATTATGAGCGTCGTCGCGAAAACTGCTGCATTGCTACGGCCGCGTTCGTCGAGCGTCAAGGTCGGTCCTATCGGCATCGATTTCGCACTCGAGGCTGTTCATCTAGTCCAGTTCGAGACACCCGTCGGCAAAGCGCCCACGGTTCGGGCGCGGGCGTCGTTACCGTTCGACGGTTCCCGTCGTAGCCTGCTGGAGAGCCCACATCAGTTCCGGACCGTAATCAAACACGCGCTCAATGCCGATCGTTTCTACGGCCGCAAAGCCGTTATCGCCATTCCACCCGCCATGTTTCGCACTATCTCGATCAACTACCGGTCTGCGCCTGGAAGAGACCAGGAATCAGCAGCCATTCTCAAGGTTATGAAGGACCGACTCGATGGCGACCTGGCCGACTATGTACTCGACTATCTCCCGGTCAAGAGCCGTTCCAAGAATGACGAGCGTCTTGCACTCGTGGCGGTCAGCGAGCGCAAGGCCATCCTCGATTTTCTGGAGCTTGCACGAAAGGCCCGACTCAATGTGCAGGCACTCGAAATCGGGCCGGTCGCGATCAGTCGGGTGATCGGCGAGCTGTCGCTGAAAAGTGACTCCGGCAACGTACTGGTCATCAATTCGGGCCGTAGTTCGAGCTACCTGACCGTTATTTCGGGCACCGACCTGCTGTTCGATCAGGAAGTCGCATTCGGTGAAAACAGCCTCATACACCAGGCGGCAGAGACGCTCGACATGTCCGAAGAAATGGCGCGTGATCTCATCCTCCGCTCGGGCATCCGGTCCGGCAACAATGACGATGCAGTCGCAGCAACCATTGAAGAGGCCGGCCTCGTGAATACGATGTCGCAGATTCTCAAGCCACAATTCCTCAAACTCGTAGAAGAAATCAAGCGAGTTTGTCTCTATGCCGCGGCCGAAACTCGTGGCGGCGCGGTGGCTCAGGTTTACCTTCTCGGCAGCATCGCTCGCTGGCCGGGAACAGCCGACCTGCTAAGTACGTTGACGGGCACCAATGTCGCCAAGATTCCAGACCCGCTCGCCATATTTAGGTCAAACGCCGATAAAAGTCCGGCGGGCGCTACGGCGGCCCCCGAAAGTGTGGTGGCGACGGGCGCTGCCCTCCGAGGGATGCAGAATCATGGCTGACATCGATCTGATACCGAATGACTATCGCAACTGGCTCGCCCAGCGCTCGATCGTGGCCAGGTATATCGACGCCATTGCCACGTTGAACGTATTGATCGTTGTCGCGACCTTTGGATTCGGGCAGCTGGCAGAGCGTGCGCATGCGAAAGCGACGCAGTTGAAATCAGAGAACGCTATCACGCAGCAACAGCAGATTCAGTTGCAGCAACTCAAGGATCAACAGTCCGAGTACGAACGGCAGTGGTCATTGTTGCGCGGCCTTCGTGCCGGTGCGGCGATCGATGACATCTTCACCCTCATCGATCGGTCGCTGGTCGCGGGCGACCTGTGGTTTCTTGACTGGACCTTCCGACGTGCCGGCGTGATTGTCGACGGGGAGCAACGCGGTGTGGAGACTGGTTACTTCATCATCGTCTCGGAAGAGAACGACCCGCTGGCAGAT
>CAMYMP010000287.1:15928-17288 GCA_947259435.1 uncultured Woeseiaceae bacterium | reverse complement strand
TTCCGGCGAACCGACGGGTGCGCTGCACGGCGTGCTGACGATGATCAACAAGCTCGTGCGCGAGCAGCCGGCCGCGCAGGTCGGCGTCGTATTCGACGCACCGGGCAAGACGTTTCGCGACGAACTGTTCGCTGATTACAAAGCCACGCGCCCACCGATGCCCGATGAACTGCGAGATCAGATCGCCCCATTGCTCGAAGCCGTCAAATCGATGGGGCTGCCGTTGCTTCAGGTCGAGGGTGTCGAAGCCGATGACGTGATCGGCACCCTATGCCGCGAGGCCAGCGCGAAAGGTCTGAATGTGCTCGTGTCGACAGGAGACAAAGACCTGGCGCAGCTCGTGAATGACAAGGTCACCCTGGTCAACACGATGAACGACAGCGTGCTCGACCGTGACGGTGTCAAAACCAAGTTCGACGTCTATCCCGAGCAGATCATCGACTACCTCGCGCTCGTCGGTGACAGCTCCGACAATATCCCGGGGGTGCCCCAGGTCGGGGCCAAAACGGCCGCAAAATGGCTGAATCAATACGGCAGCGCCGACAGCATCATCGAGAATGCCGATGACATCAAAGGCAAAGTCGGCGAGAGCCTGCGCGACAATATCGAACAACTCAGGCTGTCGAAGCAGCTGGCGGCGATACGCCTCGACATCGACTTGCCGGTTAACGTCTCCGACCTGCGGTCGGCTGAAGCCGACATCGACAAGCTGCGCGCACTGTATGGACGATTCGAACTCCGCACATTGCTGCGGCAACTCGATGAACAGGCGGGCGCTCCGGAGCCTGACGTTTCAGCGACATCCGATCGCAATTACGAGACGATATTGAGTTGGTCGGCATTTGATGCCTGGCTCGAAAAGATCGACAAGGCGGATCTCGTTGCGTTCGACACCGAAACGACGAGCCTCGACTACATGGCCGCCGAGGTCGTCGGCGTGTCCGTATCCGTCGCCACAAACGAAGCTGCCTATATCCCCGTTGCGCACGACTATCCTGGCGCACCGGACCAGTTGCCGCGCGACGAGGTCTTTGCAAAGCTCAGGGATTTCCTCGAAAGTGCCAACAAGAAGAAGGTCGGTCATCATCTCAAGTACGATGCCCACGTGCTGCTGCGACACGGTATCCGGCTACGCGGCATAGCTTTCGACTCGATGCTCGAATCGTACGTACTCAACAGCGTGGCGACGCGCCACGACATGGACTCGGTCGCGCGGCACTATCTCGGTCGCGAGACGATTCATTACGAAGACGTTGCCGGCAAAGGCGCGAAACAGCTGACGTTCAATCAGATCGATCTCGATACGGCCGCACCGTATGCCGCCGAAGATGCCGACATCACGCTGCAGCTGCATGACACG
>CAMYMP010000287.1:0-15915 GCA_947259435.1 uncultured Woeseiaceae bacterium | reverse complement strand
CTCGACATGGAAGAAACAGGCGTCCTGATCGATCGCAAGATGCTCGCGACGCAAAGCGGCGAGCTCGCAAACAAGATGGCGGACCTCGAGAAAGAAGCGCACAAGATTGCCGGCGGGCCGTTCAATCTCGGATCTCCGAAGCAGCTGCAGGAGATTCTTTTTGAACAACTCGAGCTGCCCGTTATTCGCAAAACGCCGAAAGGACAGCCATCCACGGCGGAAGACGTGCTTGTCGAGTTAGCGCAAGACTACGACTTGCCGCGCGTCATCATCGACTACCGCAGTGTCAGCAAACTCAAAAGCACGTACACCGACAAGCTGCCGCTACAGATTACGGCCAGCACCGGGCGGGTTCATACGTCCTATCACCAGGCCGTAGCCGCCACGGGCCGCTTGTCGTCGACCGACCCGAATTTGCAGAACATACCGATACGAACGCCGGAAGGCCGCCGCATCCGCCAGGCGTTTGTCGCCCCGCCCGATCATGTACTGCTTGCGGCCGACTACTCGCAGATCGAATTGCGCATCATGGCGCACCTGTCGGCCGACAAGGGTCTGCTCCAGGCATTCGCCGACGAGAAAGACATTCACAGCGCCACAGCTGCCGAAGTTTTCGAAACAGATCTCGATGCAGTCACGCCGGATCAGCGGCGTTCGGCCAAAGCGATAAATTTCGGCCTGATGTACGGCATGTCGGCATTCGGCCTCGGCAAGCAGCTTGGCATTTCGCGCGGTCAGGCGCAGGAGTATGTCGACCTGTACTTCGACCGTTATCCCGGCGTCAAAGCGTACATGGACGGCATACGCGAGCAGGCCAGCGAGCAGGGCTTTGTCGAAACGGTTTTCGGTCGACGCCTGTACCTGCCCGAGATCAATGCGCGCAATGCGCAGCGTCGCCAGTATGCCGAGCGCAGTGCGATCAATGCGCCGATGCAGGGCACCGCAGCCGACATCATCAAGCGCGCGATGATCAATGTGCACGAGTGGATGCAAAGCAGCGCCGCGCCCGGCCGCATGATCATGCAGGTACATGACGAACTCGTTTTCGAAGTTGCGGCCAAAAAGATCGAACCATTCCGCGACAAAGTCACCGACATCATGTGCGCTGCGGCCGAGCTCTCCATCCCGTTAAAAGTCGAGGTCGGCACCGGAAAAAACTGGGACGAAGCCCACTAGTACAAGCCCGCCCAGCGGGTGACCGCGGCCCGGAGGTTACTCATCTTCATGTCTCGATCCCGCTTGACGGGAGCTCGCTGCGCTGCGCTTTACTTCCGATGAGCAATGCGCCGCCCGCAAACCTTTGTTCAGACTCAGTCTAATGTATTTATCTATGTTTTTCAGATAGTTACTGATAATTGCGGAACTATGAACCCGGTGCCGACTCAAATTCTGTGAGTGCAATAGTCACTCGCCTGTTTACCTCCCTAAGCAGGCGTGCAACCTGGTAACCCCAAGCCGGTTGCTTTTTGATTCCCCGGGGCACGTTGTGCCTCGGGGTTTTTTTATGTGCGGGATGCGAGCAGCCGCTGCAGCAGCTCGCGCGCCTCGTCCTGACCCTGCCTGGTAAGCGCCGAGAACAGCTGCACAGTTGCGCGCCCACCGGCCTCTTTTCGCACCTCGAGCAACGCGCGTGCGGCCTGCCCTTTCTTGAGTTTGTCCGCCTTCGTTAACAAAATGTGTATTGGCAGGTCGACGTCCTCGGCGAAGGCCATCATCTGCCGGTCGTAGTCTTTGAGCTGGCGCCGGATGTCCACAATCAGGAGCAGGCCGCTCAGGCTCTGCCGTGATCTGAAATACTCCGCCAGCAGCTCACCCCAGTGCGCGCGCATCGAATCTGCGACGCGGGCAAAGCCGTACCCCGGCAGATCGACCAGGCGCTGGCCATCGCGCAGACTAAAAAAGTTGATGAGCTGCGTCCGCCCGGGCGTCTTGCTGGTTCGCGCAAACTGTCGCCGGTTGACGATAACGTTGATCGCACTTGATTTGCCCGCATTCGAACGACCGGCCACGGCCACCTCAACGCCGGTATCGGCGACGAACTGTTTACGAGCATTTGCGCTCGTTATGAAATGGGCTTCGGGGTAGTGCGACATGGGGGTATGCCCCGGGGATTCTGTGTATAATTTGGGCCCACAGTCTGACGGCTACAGGGTCACGCGGCAAGGCAATCAAAGGCTTTGCGGCCCGGCGGCAGCTCATCAACAGGCGCGAAAAATCGGACACAATACAGGCGATGGCTGCGGCCACCGCGAGGAACGAACGGTTAAAAGAAGATGAATACGAGGATTGCGACCCTATTGCTGCCGCTTGCGTTTTCGCTGGCAGCGCTCCAGGCACCGGCAGAGAGTCTTGTAGACGGCTCGGGCGACGCCGGCAAATCCAAATCGCTTACCTGCGCCGCATGCCATGGCGCTCTGGGCAACAGCGTTAATCCGCTGTGGCCCAATATCGCAGGACAGCACGCCGCTTACACAGTTAGCCAGCTGCAGGCGTTCAAGAAAGGCTCGCGCCAGAATCCACTGATGAACTCGCAGGCGATGCTGCTTGCGGACGAGGACATGAGCGACCTTGCTGTTTATTTCGAAAGTCTGCCAGCGGCTGTGAATTCGGTCGCCGACGCGAGCAAGTTGGACAAGGGCGAAGCACTCTATCGAGGTGGTGACAGGAGCAAGGGTGTGGCGGCATGCCTTGCGTGTCATGGTCCGACCGGCCGTGGCAATCCCGCTGCAGAGTATCCGGCGCTGCAGGGGCAGCATGCCCAATACACGGCCAAGCAGTTGCGTGACTATGCGTCGGGGGCGCGCACCTCCGATGGCGCCACACGTATTATGCGAGACATCGCGACTCGTCTTAGCGAAGACGACATTGTCGCACTGGCTTCATACGTACAGGGTTTGAGGTAATGAAAAACGCGCTTCTTCTTTCTTTACTGCTCTTTTTTGTCGTTGCCTGCGGCAAACAGGAACCCGCGCAGCCGACCGTTGATGAGCAGCCTGCAATCGAGGAATCCCTCGACGAAGATGCTGCTACCGAGGAGGATGCAACCGAAGCCGACTCCGCCGACGAGGCGCTCGAAGTAGTCGAAGAATCTGCCGCAGAGCCCGAAGCCGACGAACAAGCTATCGTCCTGGCGCAGGCTGATGTATCGACGCCACCGCAGAGCTGGCAGTTCAAAGAAGGGCGGCATTACGTCCGGCTCGTGCCGACACAACCGACCGTTGGTGGCGCCGACAAGATCGAAGTGGCAGAGTTCTTCTTCTACCTGTGCCCGCACTGCTACACGTTCGAACCGATCATCAAAGGCTGGGCTGAAAACAAGCCGGCCAACGTGCGCTTCGTACAGGTTCCTGTAATGTGGAATAATATCAACGTCCTGCACGCACGCATGTATTACACGAAAGAGGTCCTGGCCAGGAATGGCGTTCTCAAGGACGGTGCGGCATTTCACGATGCCGTGTTTCAGGAGATTCACCGTCGAAATAATCGGCTGACTTCGGAGGCGTCTATCCAGAAGCTGTTCGATCGTTTCGGCGTCAACGCCGAGCAATTCGGACGCACCTGGAATTCATTCGAGGTCGATCAGAAGCTTCGAGTCGCGCAGGATCTCGGGCGACGCTACAGCGTAGCGAATACACCGACGATCGTGGTCAACGGTAAATACCGTACAGGTGGAAAGGAAGCCGGCAGCAACGAAAAGCTGCTCGAGCTTATCGACGAACTGATCGTCAGAGAAAGCCTCCGCTAGCCGCAATATTCCTTTGCAACGCCGGTGATCCGGAACCCTTTCAGCGGAAGTAAAGCGCAGCGCAGCGAGCCATGCAGCTGAAAGGGTTCCGGATCACCCGCTTAGCCATTGTCTTCTGCAACTATCTGAAACTTTCCGTCATCGGTTCGGCGCCAGTAGAGACGTTTGATCGTGACGATCGTGCGTTCGTCATAGACAATGTGCTGCCGAAACCTGCTCAGGTACAGATCGTTGTCTTCAGGATCCGCAAGCAGCAGGACGTCCTGCAGTTCGAACTCCCTTACTGGCGCCTTGCTGAAGGTCTCAAGGCGGTAAGCAGCCCAGTCCTGTCTGCTCATGCCGCGATACTGGAAGTCATTGGCATACAGCGAAAGATAGCGGTGCAAATTGCCCGCGCGGAAACTGTTGACCCAGGTTTCAAGTGCCGACGCGAGTTCCGCGCGCCTTGCGGTGATTTGCTCCGGGCTTGCCCAGCGAATTTTTCGCGTGACGATGACTGGCGTGACCAACGGCACAAGTTGATCTTCGATAGCCAGTAAGTCTTCATTGGGAAGTGCGATGCAGCCGTCCGTATCGAGCGACGGCCTTCTACCGCCGTTCGGAGTGACGCCGTGTATCCAGATTCCGTCGCCGCCCCGCCGATTCGTTCTGTCCCAGATGTTCGGGTAATCCAGAGGAAAGGCTGCGAGACCATAGCGTTCATGCAGTGACTGCGTATCGAGCTGTTCTGTTACAAAGTAGATGCCTAGCGGCGTACGCCGATCCCAGGGCCGCTGCTTGCCGACACCGTTCTCGCCAATTGACATGTAGCTTTTTCCTGCGAGGATGCTGTCACGGTCGAAGCGATGGAGCGTCGACGCTTCGGTTTCTGCGACGAGAATCGTGTCAACCGAAGCCGGCACCTGCAGCATGTAGGCCGGTTCTTGCCCCGCGTGCTGAGCGCCGAGTATTCCGGGAGTGAAAAACAGCGCCAATGCCAGCGATCTGATCATGCATCGATATTACAGCTGCCCGAATGGCATCACCATGATATGTTTCTCTTAATCGATTCGAGTTCCAAGGGAATAATTGTGAAGAAAATCATAAGCTTGTTGTTCATCGTCACGTCGTTCGGGAGTGCTCTCGCTGCGTCGGACGCGGACGACGCATTCGAGGCACTCGCCGATCAGTACATCGCCGATTTGCCCCGGTTTTCACCGGTTGGCGCAACGCTGACGGGCGACCACAGCGCCGACAATATGCTCGATGAAGTCGACGCGAACGCGCGCGCAAAACTGCGTTCCATGTACTCCGAATACCTGGACGCGATTTCGAAGATTGATCGCGATGAGCTGTCGCTCGCGAACCAGGTCGATGCCGAGCTGTTACGAACTGAAATCGAGTCCGATCTCTGGGGGCTCGATACACTGCAGGAGTGGGCCTGGAATCCACTCCGATACGTGAGTATTTCCGGTAGCTCGATTTACGGCCTTGTCGCCCGGGATTTCGCACCCCTTGAGCAGAGACTCTTATCCGCTGCCTCACGGCTCGAGCAATTTCCCCGATTTCTCGAGCAGGCCCGGAGTTCGATCGAGCCGGAACGTGTGCCGAAGATTCATGCCGAGACCGCGATAAAACAAAACCTCGGCGTCGTGTCTATCATCGAGCACATGATCGTGCCCGAAATGGACGCATTGAGTCCTGCAACGCGCGAGCGTCTGGCAGCTTCAATCGAGACGGCCAAAGATGCCCTGGCCGAGCATCAGACCTGGCTCGAGGAAGGCCTGCTGCCGCGCGCGGCTGGTGACTTCCGCATCGGCGTCGAGCTGTATGACAGGAAACTCGCGTTTGCGCTGAACTCGCCGCTGGGCCGCAAGGAAATCAAAGCGCGTGCCGAAGCGGAGTACGAATCGGTGCGCAACCAGATGTACGAAATCGCGAAAGAAGTGTACGCCGGAACGCATCCGTATACGGCGTTTCCCGATGACCCTGATGAGGCCTACAAACAGGCGATTATCCGCGCCGCCCTCGAGGAAGCCTACAAGTTACTACCGCCGCGCGACGGCATCGTCGAGGTTGCAAGACAGCAGTTGCAGCAGGCGACAGACTTTGTCGTCGAGAAGAACCTCGTTACGATGCCCGACGATCCGGTCGAGATCATCATCATGCCCGAGTTTCAGCGAGGCGTTTCAGTCGCGTACCTCGATTCGCCCGGTGCCCTCGACAAGGGTGAGAAGTCTTTTTATGCGGTCGCACCACTACCCGAAGACTGGACTGACGAACAGGTCAAGTCCTTTCTGCGCGAGTACAACCTGTACTCGCTTCAGGACCTGACCATTCACGAGGGAGTGCCGGGCCATTACCTGCAGCTCGCGCTCAGCAACCGTTATCCGTCAACACTGAGGGCGATACTCGGTTCCGGTCCCATGATCGAAGGCTGGGCCGTGTACGCCGAGCAAATGATGATCGCAGAAGGTTACCAGGACCACGATCCACTGCAGCGACTGATCACGCTCAAGTGGTATTTACGCGGCATCACCAATGCGATTATCGACTCGGCGATCCACGTCGACGGCATGACGCGCGACGCAGCGATGAAGCTCATGATCGAGGGCGGCTTCCAGGAAGAGCGTGAGGCGGCCGGCAAGTGGGTACGCGCGCAATTATCGTCCGCGCAATTGTCGACCTATTTCGTCGGCTACCAGGAACACATCGAGATGCGCAAGGCGGTCGAAGAGGCGTGGGGCGACGAATTCACGCTGCGCCGCTACCACGACCAGGCGCTCTCTTACGGTTCCCCGCCGGTCAGGTTCATCCGCGCACTGATACTGGGCGAACAGATCCCGCGCATGAATCCGTAACCACAATCCCACTGCGCGCCCGGACGATGGACATGCTTGGATCCAGACTGAGTTCATCAGTTGGGACACGCGCCGGGACCGGGTTTATTCGATATCTCCATATCTGAGCCAGCCGGACACCGACAAGCGCATGCCGCCCGCGAACGGCGCCACTATGCCGACATTGTGCCGCTGTGGGATCGCGATGATGTTCAACGTGTTATACCTCGGGCGCAATCCGCAACGGACATTGTCGTTTTCGTCAAATAGTTGCAGGTAGCCGCCCCAGTCGCTCTTCCAACCCGGTGTGAAATTAAAAATATTAGCTGCACGACGATTCTTGCCTTCAAGCGTATCATCGTGCGTGTTCGGGAACTGTCCGGGCATGTAACGTGTCGCCTGAGCATCGACGCAACTAATATCGCTGAAGCCGGTAACCTTCCTGGTGAAAGAGAGATGTTTCTTCGTTTAGCCATTTTTAGAACTGATGCAAAACGTGGCCTTCGTTGAGACCTGCTTTGTACGCGTCGTAAATCGGATAGTTGCTGTAACAATACTGAAAGTTATTCTTCGCCTGAGCATAGATCGCCTCTTTGAGGCGTATCAGATCCTTACTCTCCATTATGCTCAGCTGGGCTTGTGGCAAATCGATGTGCTTATCGTTGTCGTTGAACACCAGGCTCCAGGAAGTCTGCTCGAGCAGGCCCTTGTGGATCCGTCCGGCGGTTTCTTTGGGTAACACGCTCGCAATCTGAGCATAGCCTTGGTCTATGAAATCGGCATGGATCGCTTTCCTGTCCAGCGATGCGCTGAGTAAGAAGCTCATCGGGAAACCTCTTTGTGGTGTACGCCGTTGTCGAATGGCCTTAACAAGGTAATGAGAATCCGGTCGCTACGCCAGTTGGTGCAAATTATTCGTAAGCATCAGTGATTTGCCACACTGCGGCCATAGCGCTATCGTCTCCGAGCAACAGAAGTTGACCACAAAGGGAACATGAACTTTCAGTCCTGCATCAAGCGACTTATGTTTGCGGCCATCATTTCGCTGACCATTGACTCCCCTCAGGCCGGAATGGTCGAACATATCGATTACTCCCTTCGATGAATCGGGTGGCGCAAAATACTGAGGTATGGGACAGTTTCTGGCAGGCAGAACGACTTGCCTGCTGCATCGATTCTGCTGCGGCGAACTATGCGGCCGACTTCAAAAGGCCGTGGCTGGAGTTTTTCCAACAGTTGCAGGACGGTGACAGCCTGCTCGATCTTTGCACCGGCAACGGTGCAATTCCGCTGATTGCGCTTGACCACGCCAAGCAACATAAGCTGTCACTGGATCTGCACGGCGTTGATTCTGCCGACATCAATCCTGGTAAATACAATCCGGAGCTCGGCGAAGAGCTCTCCAAAATCACCTTTCATCCCCGAACGTTTATTACCGAGCTTCCTTTTGGTGACGATTCTTTCGACTTCGCAACGTCGCAATACGGTATCGAGTACGCGCCGCTCGAGCCTGCCGCCGCAGAGATAGTTCGGGTTCTCAGGAGACAAGCACACGGCCAGGTCATTATGCACGCCGAAGATGGCGTCACTGCGCTGCTGGCGCGAAAGGAATTGGTGGACATCGATGAACTATTCAACGATATCGATATCTTTTCGGCCGCGAGCATCGCATTGAGGCTGGTGCACAACATTGAGGAATCGAAAGGCAAGACGAGCCAAGCGGACATTGAGCGTGCGAAGGCAGCCTTTGATAACTATCATGCACGCCTGACGAAGCTCGGCGAGATCTGGCAACAAAGGACCGCCGGTGCCGTTTTCCGAAGTGCGGGAGATATTCTGCAACACACTTTCCAGCACCGGCATCTTTTTTCGCTGCAGCAACTGCTCGACAAGGTCGACGAGTCGAAAAACGCGGTGCTCTTCCACAAAGCCCGACTCGAGGCGCTGCTTAGCGCTGCGAAGCGCGTTGAGGATTGCGCACAGATCGAAGCCTTGTTTCTCAGTCTCGGTTGCTCGGAAGCACATACCAAAGCGGTGCACGATCAATCCGGAAACAATCTTCTTGGATGGCGTGTCAATATTCGCGGCTAAGCCGCTATTCACGGCCAACCGAGCCGCTGGTACGCCGCTATAATCCTCAGATGGACGCAAACTCAATCAGATCGCTGCAGCTGGCGGCCGGGCACTTCAATCAAGGCCGGATCTTCGAAGCCGAGTCCATTTGCCGTCGACTGATGCAATCACATCCGGATGCTGTCGATCCGGCAAATCTGCTGGCACTAATCCGCAAGAAACGAGGTGACGCCGCCGAGGCCGAACGCCTGATGAGATCCTGTCTCGATCGTGATCCGGGGCGTGCCGACATTTGCGCGAACCTGGGCAATCTCCTCGTTGCCGCGGGCCGGCATCAGGAAGCCGAAACGGCATATCGAGATGCGCTGCGGTTAGACCAGTCGTTGCGTGCTGCCCGCCTGGGCCTGGGTCGCCTTTTGAACGAGACCGGGCAAAGCAAAAAAGCCGAAATCGAAGCGCACGAGCTAATCGGTAGAAACGCCGACGATGTGGAAGCATGGGCGGTCCTTGGTGTATCTCTGAGAAATCAGGGCCGATACGGCGAGTCTGAGGCTGCCTGGCGCAAGGCACTGGAGATCAATCCGCGGTATGGTGTCGCGAGACATAACCTCGGTGCCCTGCTCGCGCAACTGAGCCGCAGCGAAGAAGCGTTGGTCCAGCTCGACCTTGCGGCGACAGCAGGGGTACGCGGTCTGGAGATCGATTTCAATCGTGCCAGCGTGCTCATGGCGCTCTATCGTTTCGCGGAAGCCGAGCAACTGCTCGTGTCGATGGTCAAGACGACACCGCGGGCGACCAATGCGCAAGTACTGCTTGCAAGACTGCGCTTCATGCTTGGCAAAGAAGATTTTCTGCAGGAGCTGGCGGCAGCTGTCGAAAGCTATCCGGGCGACGCTGAACTCAGGCTCGGCTACTCGCGCGTTTTGCGTGGCGCGGACAGATTCGACGCAGCTCGGTCGATGCTGCAGGACGCGTTACAGCGTCAGGACGCGGATCCGCGACTGCTCGGCGAGCTCGCCGGCGTGCATCAGGATGCTGGTGATTTTGAGCAAGCACTCGAATGTGCGCGACAGGCAACACAACAACTGCCCGATGAAACAGAATTTTCGGACATCCTTATCGACGCGCTCACGTCACTCGGACGCGCCAGAGAAGCGATGCCACTGATCGAGGCGGCACGGGCCCGCAATCCCCTGAACCAATGGTATGTCGCGATGGAGGCTACGGCAGCGAGGCTATTGGGCGATTCCCGCTACGAGAAATTTTACGATTACGAGAAGCTCGTGAAGAGCTATACCCTGGCGCCTCCCGAGGGCTGGTCGTCGATCGAGCATTTTCACGAGGCGCTCATTCCGGCGCTCGAGAAACGGCACCGCTTCGAGGCCGCACCGCTGGATCAGAGCCTCAGGCTCGGCACCCAGACGCCTCGTGGCCTGACTGGCGATCCCGATCCGGTGATTCAGGCGTTCTTGCAGATGCTGGTCGAGCCGATTGCCGCCTACCGCAAGGCGATGGGCAGTGATCCCGACCATCCGCTCAGCAGCCGCAATCGCGGAGAAGCTGTGCTCACCGGCTGTTGGTCGGTGCGGCTGAAGCAAGGTGGCTACCACGTGAATCACGTCCATTCGGAGGGCTGGATCAGCTCCGCGTACTACGTCGAGGTACCGCAGGAGGTCGAGGACACCGAGGCCAAGAACGGCTGGATCAAGTTTGGCGAGCCCCGGTTCCCGGTGCCGGGAGCGGTTGCCGAGAAATTCGTGCAGCCGGTGGCCGGTCAGCTCGTACTTTTCCCTTCTTATATGTGGCACGGCACAACGCCCATATTGGGCGGTGAACCGCGATTGACCATCGCATTTGATGTTATCACCCGGAACGGCAAAACCTGATGTCGTTTTTGTGCAACAAACTGGCTCGGAACGCCCCGTACCAGCCCGATTGACCCCCCAATCTCGGGGCCGCATAGCAAGCCAAACCCTAAAACTATTGGTTTGCGGCCCACATGATGATATTGCATAGGTACTTTCCCGTATATTGATCTCGCTGTATGATGTACACCACGAAATGATCAGTGTCGAATCCTGCGCCAAATAGACAGGCCCCGCCAGATAGCGATGAGTCTTCGGACCTTGCGGCGTCATTGGTCATATCAGAAGTTGCATGCACACGTTAATTGCAATCACTGTGAGGGGAGACAAATATGAGTAGTAGCAATATGGCGATCCGCCACGCGGTTCGACACGCGCTTTATGCGAGCGCTCTTGCCACGGCCGCCGGATACGCTCCGACGACTCTCGCGCAGGACGCAGACGATGAGGTTCTCGAAGAGATCGTTACGACCGGCACTCGCATCGTCCGGCAGGACTATCAGTCCGCGAGTCCGATTTCGACAATTGACGCCGAGCTGTTCTCAGACACCGGTGCGCCGACTATCGAAACCGTTCTGCAGACCTTACCGCAATTCGTTCCGTCCTTGACGAGCACTTCCAATAACCCGTCCAGAGGCGGCCAGGCCAACGTGTCGCTTCGCGGCATCGGCACCACCAGAACGCTGGTCTTGCTCGACGGGCGTCGCGTCGTTCCTTCGAATTCTATTGGCACCGTTGACCTCAACCTGATCCCGGCGTCGATTATCGAGAATGTCGAAGTCATCACGGGCGGTGCATCGGCCGTATATGGATCCGATGCTGTTGCAGGTGTTGTCAACATCAAAACAAAGGATTTCGAGGGCTTCGAGGTCAACGGCTACTGGGGTGAGACCTCGGAGAGCGACGCCGGCACGGTGGGTTTTAACATCGCCGCGGGCATGCAGTCCGACGATGGCCGAGGTTATGCTTTCGGCACCCTCAGCTATGCTGACCGCGATCCCCTGACGCAGGGCGAACGCAGCTTTTCGGAAGTTGCGCTTGACTGGGACGGCGACAGCTTCGAGCCGCTGGGTTCGAGCACGATCCGTCAGGGTCGCTGGGATTCGCTGGCGTCCAACCGGCCGACCCAGACTGCGGTTGATGACTACTTTCTGTCGCAGGATCCGGGCTATGTCGCGGGCACCGCGACGCCAAGCAACAACTTCGGCTTCAACCCGGATGGCTCACTGTTCTCTACGGCACCTGTCGTCAATTTCACGGGCGACAGCGCCGAGCCGCTGCAGCCTGTGAATCCGGCTAACTACACGTATAACTATGCGCCGCCTAACTACCTGCAGTTGCCCCTGGAGCGCAAGTCGTTCTTCGGCCGGACAGGATTTGAGCTCACCGATAACACAGAGATATTCGCACAGGCGCTGTGGGCCGATTACAACGCGGACCAGGCACTGGCGCCGACACCGATGACCGGCGTGTACATCAGCCCGACGAATCCGAACGTAAGCCCGGACCTGGCTACACTGCTGGCATCACGAACTGACCCGGCCGCGCCGTTCCGCTTCCGCAAGCGCATGCTCGAAGCCGGCCCTCGTGTTGTCAGCAACAACTACGAAGTCACGCAGTTCCTGGTAGGCGGCAAGGGTGATTTGACCTCCCTCGATGGCTGGAGCTGGGACGCTTATGCCTCCTGGGGAGACGTCACGCGTGTCGACTTCCAGTTCGGCAACGTGTCTCGCAGCGCCTTCGAAGAGTTGTCACTGGCTGCCGACGGCGGCGCATCTCTGTGCGGCGGATTGAACCCGTTCGGCATCAGTTCCATTTCTCAAGAGTGTGCGAATTACGTGACCCGAGCCGCGATCAACGAGAGGAGAGTGCAGCAAACGGTCATCGAGGGATTCATCACGGGACCGACATTCGAGATGCCTGCGGGCGACGTCATGGCTGCGATCGGCGTGATGTACAAGGAAGACGAGTTTGCATTCCTGCCTGATGCAACGCTGACCAACACAAGTACAGACCCGGTCACCGGATCATCACGAACTGACATCGTCGGATTCAACGCCCAACTGCCGGTACGTGGTGGTACCGACAGCAAGGAGCTCTATGTGGAGGCCAGCCTACCGCTTGTCGAAGATGCGCTTGACTTCACGCTCGGCTATCGCTATGCGGATCACTCGAACGCCGGGACCATGAGTTCCTACAAGGGGGAATTTATCTGGTCGCTCAACGAGTCCTTTACGATGAGAGGTGGCTACCAGCAGGCCGTGCGCGCGCCGAATATTGGCGAGCTGTTCAGTCCGGCGACGATCAACTTCCCGAGTGTGGGGCTGGGTGATCCGTGCTCGAATAACTTCAACGATCCTGATGGCGAGGTCATTGGTGCACAGGACGATCCCCAGGCACGCGCACTTTGTGTAGCTCAGGGCATCCCCGACGCAGCAATTGACGGCTACGTGTTCACCAACACGCAGTTTCAGGGCCTCTCTGGCGGCAACCCCAATCTGACGGAAGAAACCGCGGACACGATCACCTTCGGTTTGGTAATCGCGGGTCCGGATGACGGCGCGATGTCCGGTTTTCAGGCTGCAGTCGACTTCTATAGCATAGAAATCCAGGATGCGGTCGGCACGATCGATGCAGATGTATTCGTCGAGCGCTGCTTCACCCGGGAATTCAACCCGAACCTGGAGCTCAACAACTTCTACTGCAACTTCTTCGAGCGCGATGCGGGCACCGGTACCGTCACCAATGCGCTTGAGGTATCGACGAACCTCGCCGAGTTGGAGGTGCAGGGCGTCGACCTGCAGATCGACTACTCATTCGACGCCGGTCCTGGCGTGGTCGATCTGAAGTGGATATCGAGCTATCTGATGGACTGGAAGCAAAATGAGATCAGGGGCGAGACGCTCGAGCAATTTGCAGGCACCGCCAACGAAGGCTTCGACGTGTTGCCGGAGTGGAAGTGGTCCGTCGGTATCGGCTATGAAATCAATTCATTCGACGTCGATTTCCGCTGGAGACACATCGATTCGGCCACGGACGTATCGTTTCCCGACTTCGAGCTGGATTCAGTTGAGTACTACGATCTGACGGCCGGCTACTCGTTCAGTGGTGGTCTGGAAGGCCTGCGTTTGCGCGGCGGAATCCAGAACCTGTCCGACGAAGATCCGATTATCTATCCGTCACAGCAGCAGGCGAATACGGACCCGGCGACCTACGATGTGCTGGGACGCCGTTACTTCCTGTCGGCTACCTACACGTTCCAATAAGAAAAAGGGCGCTCAGTCCCTGGAGAAACGGCGGGCTTCGGCCCGCCGTTTTTTTTTGCGATTACTAGACCACGCCCCCCGCGCGCTCCCAGTGATACCTCAGCGGCTGCAGCGCATTCGCTTTTTGATAGAGTGGCCAGGCTTATTCAGGCAAGCCAATCTCAGTGTAGACGGTCGCCGCATGAATCAATCGGCTATACTGCGGCGTCATCTGTCCGAACGCCCGATTTTTGCATGAACAACACGAATGACACACAGTCGGCGCGAGGGTGGGAGACCTACTGGCACAGCGCCAGGGATGCCGAGGCGTACGCTGCAGGCGGGGTCAGTCACCCCGTCGTTACCTCATTCTGGGATAGTACGCTAAGCGAACTTCTCGCCGCCCCTGTTGATACCAAAATTCTCGACATCGCAACGGGAAGCGGGGCGGTTGTCGAGCGCCTGACTCATCAGCGTGAGTCAGGGCACTACGAGATAACCTGTGTCGACATTTCCGATGCCGCGATCAGCAGCGTGCGTAGCAGGTTCCCCGAGACCATCGGCGTTGTTGCCAACGCCGGCTCTATTCCATTGGAGTCTTCCCAATACGATCTCGTAACAAGCCAGTTTGGCATCGAGTATGCGGGATTGGCTGCTGTTGACGAAGCAGCGAGATTGCTTGCGCGTGGGGGAACCCTCGTTCTGCTCATGCACATTCGACCAGGTGTCATTTTCCGCGAGTGCGCCACGGCCCTCGATGCCATTCGGCGCACGCAGAAGTCCGGGTTTGTACCGCGCGCATTGAAGTTCTTTGAAGCCGGGTTCGCAGCCGTTCGCGGCGCGGACAGGGCACCCTACGATCAGGCCGCCTTGCAGCTTAATCCTGCGATTCAGGAACTCGAGTCCATCTTATCCGAGCACGGGGAACACGTTGCGGCCGACACCATCGTCAAACTGTATTCGGACGTGCAGCGCGTTCACAGCCGCATTCAGTATTATGAGCCAAACGAAGTGCTTGGCTGGCTGCGCACCATGGACAGCGAATTATCTGAGTACGGAGAACGGATGGCGTCCATGTGTGAAGCGGCTATCGACGAAAGGGCTTTTATGGAAGTATGCGAGAATCTCCGCAGACTGGGCCTTGACATCATCAAAGCAGAGCCGCTTTATCCGGCCGACGGCAGGCTGCCCATCGCATGGATACTGCGCGCTGGTCGACAGGGCTAATAGGACAGACTTATGTCTGACAACAGCACGAATACTGCTCGCCGGACCAGTACATCGCAGATCTGCCCGATTTCTCGCCCGTCACCAATGCCAGGAACGTGAACCTAAGAGATGAACTGAATTCCGCGCTGCAGCTGCATCGCGCGGGTCGACTGGATGCGGCAGCGCAGATCTATCGCCGTGTTCATCAGCACAATCGCAATAATGCCGATGCCTGCTATGGGCTGGGCACTGTGTTGTTGCAGCAACGGAAGTATTCCGAAGCGGTCGAGCTACTCGAAGACGCGGTGAAGCTTGAGCCGAACGCGGCCGAAATCGTATTCAACCATGCCTGCGCGCTGGAGCAACTTGGCCGCAACGAGGAAGCAGTCAAAGGATTCCTGCGGGCAGCGGAACTTGTGGCACCTGACCAAGTGATGTTGCCCATGGTCTGCAACAAGCTGATCGATAACGGGTTGGCAGGCGTCGCGCTGCATTTTCTGTCTTCGATTCCCGCTCCGGGTACATCCGCCTTGATCGCTCACGCAAGAGCGCAATCAGCCAACGGCGACTTCGGCGGTGCGGCTCTGACGCTGAAACGTGCAACCGAACTGGCACCGGATAATGCTGCCATATGGCGCGACCTTGCGACCGCGAATGGCCGGCACCGCGATTACCCCGCTGCAATCGAGGCGTACGAGACCTACATGCGACTCAGGACGCCGGATGCCACTGACCTGCTCGCGCACGCGGATTTGTTGCTGCTCGCCAGACGACCAGACGCGGCGCACGAGGCCGTCAGGAAAGCCATGAAGGCCGGCGCCGATTCGTCGGCCGCACACCTGCTTGCCGCCAAATGCGCGAGACTTGCAGGCGATTACGAGGTCATGCGTGATCAGCTTCACAAAGCGATCGAGAAGAGGCCCGCATTCGGCGATGCCTGGGAATTCCTGCTCGAGACA
>CAMYMP010000286.1 GCA_947259435.1 uncultured Woeseiaceae bacterium | reverse complement strand
CGCACTGCAGATTCGCGTCCCGGGCCTGGCCCGCGAACACGTACATCCAGATTCTTGACCCCGAAATCCAGCGCCGAGCGGCCGGCCTTCTCAGACGCAACCTGGGCAGCAAACGGAGTCGACTTGCGTGACCCACGGAACCCGCAGCCGCCGGCGGTCGCCCACGACAAAGCATTGCCCTGGCGGTCGGTAATCGTGATGATCGTGTTGTTGAAGGACGCATGGATGTGGGCGATCGCGTCGACCACATGCTTTTTGACCTTCTTTTTCTTTGGTTCTGCCATGTTAATTTATGCTCTTTTTGTGTTCGCTTAGCTACTTGTGCAAGTAGCCAAGTCAAACAGTGCTGATTACCTCTTGATTGGACGTCTCGGACCCTTCCGGGTACGAGCATTCGTTCGCGTACGTTGGCCGCGCAGCGGCAAACCGCGCCGGTGACGGATGCCGCGGTAACAACCGAGATCCATCAGGCGCTTGATATTCATCGAAATATCGCGGCGCAGATCGCCCTCGACCTCGAAATTGGCGACTGCCGTGCGCAGCTTCGCGACCTCGGGCTCGGCGAGATCCTTCGTCGGCGTCGACGGTTCAATGCCGGCAGCCGCGCAGATCTGCTGCGCGCGCGTATCGCCAATGCCGTAAATCGACGTCAGCGAGATTACGATGTGCTTGTTCAGCGGTATGTTTATGCCTGCTATACGTGCCACTCTATTTCCTCGTTCTGGGCTTTGCCGCGCTTACGACGCCCTTATCGATTAACCCTGGCGCTGCTTGTGCCGTGCGTCGGTACAGATCACCCGCACAACTCCGTTGCGACGAATGATTTTGCAGTTCCTGCAGATTTTCTTTACTGATGCTCTTACTTTCATGAGATCACTCCTCGTGCGCTGATCGAATCAGCGTACTTTGCGCAGATTGGCTTTCTGCATCATGCCCTCGTACTGATGGCTCATCGCGTGCGCCTGCATCTGCGACATGAAGTCCATCGTAACGACGACGAGAATAAGTAATGACGTGCCGCCGAAGCTAAACGGCATGCTCGGATAGAACATTCTTACCAGCTCCGGAAGGAGGCAGACTCCTGCGATGTATATCGCCCCCCAGAACGTCAGCCGGGTCAGCACCTTGTCGATGTAATCGGCCGTCTGCGCGCCGGGCCGAATCCCCGGCACGAAAGCACCCGAACGCTTGAGATTGTCCGCGGTATCCTTCGAGTTGAACATCAGCGCGGTATAAAAGAAGCAGAAGAATATGATCATCGTTGCGTACAACAGCACGTAGACGGGCTGTCCTGGCCCGAGGTTCGCGCCGACAGTCTGCAGTGCTCTCTGTAGCGCATTCGGCTCTGCGGCCTGACCGAAGAACTGCGCGATAGTCGCGGGAAACATCAGGATGCTCGAAGCGAAGATCGGCGGAATTACGCCCGACATGTTGATCTTGAACGGCAGATGCGTGCTTTGCGCCTGATACATCTTGCGCCCCTGCTGGCGCCTGGCGTAGTTCACAGTGATGCGCCGCTGTGCGCGCTCCATGAAAACGACGAAGACGATGGCTGCTACGCCACCGACGAGCATCAGGATGGCCGTGGCCGGTGACATCTCGCCATTGCGCACGAGTTCTGCCGTGCCGGCAATTGCGGCGGGCAAGCCTGCCACGATACCTGCGAGAATGATCATCGAGATACCGTTACCGATACCGCGCTCGGTGATCTGTTCCCCGAGCCACATCAGGAAGACCGTTCCGGTGACGAGCGTAATGCATGCCGTGATCAGGAATGCCGGTCCGGGATTCACAACGAGGCCTGCCTGACCCTGCAGCCACGATGCCGCCGCAACCGACTGGAAACTCGCGAGGGCGACGGTGCCATAACGCGTGTACTTCACTATCTGCCGACGGCCCTGCTCACCCTCTTTTCTGAGCTGCTGCAGGCTGGGCAAAATGTGGCTCGCCATCTGCATGATGATTGACGAGGAGATGTACGGCATGATGCCCATCGCAAAAATGCCGAAGCGTGACAACGCACCACCCGAAAACAAGTTGACCATGCCCAGCAATCCGCCGGCCTGCTGCTCGAAGAAGTCGGCAAGCGCAACCGGATCCACACCGGGTACCGGAATGTAGGTGCCTGTACGGAAGACGATTAACGCACCCACGAGAAACAGGAGTCGAACTTTCAGTTCGCCCAGTTTGCTCGCCGCTTTCGCAAGATCTGCCGGATTTTGTTGGGGCTTCTTTGCCACGTTCCTATTCCTGGATGGTCCCGCCAGCTTTCTCGATGGCTTCACGCGCACCTTTGGTTACAGCAAGACCTTTGAGCGTTACTGCCTTTTCGATCTTGCCCGACTTGATCACTTTGACTTTGGTCACAAAGGCCGGCACGAGATTCGCTGCCTTCAGAACGTCGATATCGACGACTTTTGCTGTCGGAATCTCGAGCTCGTGCAGGCGCAACTCCGCCGTCAGGCGTGCCATGCGTGAGTTGAAACCCACTTTCGGCAGACGTCGCTGCAGCGGCATCTGACCGCCTTCGAAGCCCACCTTGTGGTAACCACCCGAGCGTGCGTGCTGACCTTTCTGGCCCCGGCCACTGGTCTTGCCCTGGCCCGCCGAGTGGCCTCGCCCGCGGCGCTTGCCAACTTTCTTCGCGCCCTTGGCGGGCGATAACTCATTAAGACGCATGTCAGACTTCCTCAACCGAGAGCAAATACGAAACGCGATTTATCATGCCGCGATTCTCAGGCGTATCGATAACCGTCACGGTCTGGTGCATCTTGCGCAGACCCAGGCCCGCAACGCAGGCTTTGTGGCTCCTGAGCCGACCGTGCTTGCTTTTGACCAGCGTGACTTTTAACTCTTTTGCCTTCGCCATGATCTAAGTCTCTGATATATCCTGGTTATGACCGCGGCTCAGGCCACGATCTCCTTCACTTTCTTGCCACGCTTTGCGGCGATCGCCTGCGGAGAATGGATCTCCGACAGCGCCTTTATCGTTGCGCGAACAACGTTGATCGGGTTACGCGAACCGTAGCTTTTGGCCAGCACGTTCCGAACTCCGGCGCACTCGAAAACAGCACGCATCGCCCCGCCCGCTATGACGCCGGTACCTTCGGATGCCGGCTGCATGTAGACGTTTGTAGCGCCGTGGCGGCCCTTCTTCGCATACTGCAGTGTGTCGTTGTTCAGATTGACCGCAATCATATTCTTACGGGCGCTTTGCATTGCTTTCTGGATGGCGATCGGCACCTCGCGGGCCTTGCCGTAGCCAAAACCAACCTGGCCCTGCCCGTCACCGACAACCGTTAGCGCCGTGAAGCCAAACTGGCGGCCACCCTTGACAACCTTCGCCACACGATTGACCGCGACCAGTTTCTCGATCAGGTCGTCGCTAGCCTGTGCTTGTTCGTTTCTTGCCATTATTGGTCCTTAAAACTTCAATCCAGCTTCACGCGCCGCATCGGCCAGTGCCTTGACGCGTCCGTGATAGCGAAAACCCGAACGATCGAATGCGACCGTATCGATCCCGGCAGCCTTTGCCTTTTCGGCAATGCGTGCCCCGACGATTGCGGCGGCTTCCACGTTGCCGCCACTCTTGACTCCCTTGCGAACCTCGGGCTCGAGCGTCGACGCCGACGCCAGCACCGTACCGCCGTCCGGCCCGATCACCTGCGCATAGATATGCTGAGGCGTACGGTGAACGCTGAGGCGATTCGCTTCGAGTTGCGAGATTTTTGCCCGCGCCTTTCGGGCACGGCGCAATCGATTTTGTTTCTTGTCGAGTTTCATAATCTTCTCGTTAAACTATTTCTTCTTCGCTTCCTTGATCACCACGCGCTCATCGGCGTAGCGCACACCTTTGCCCTTGTAGGGCTCGGGCGGACGGAAGCGACGAATCTCGGCTGCAACCTGGCCGACCTTCTGCTTGTCCGATCCCTTGACGACAACCTCGGTCTGGCTGGGCGTCTGGACAGAAACTCCTTCCGGCACTTCGTAAACGATCGGATGCGAGAATCCGAGCGTCAGGTTGAGCTTGTTGCCCTGCGCTTGCGCACGATAGCCAACACCTTTTAACTCGAGCTTGCGCTCAAAGCCTTTAGTGACACCTTCCACCATATTCGCGAGCAATGAACGCGTCGTTCCTGCAATCGCAGTCGAAAAACGCGATCCGGAACGCGGCGCGACATTCAATGCGCCTTCACTTTGTGACAGCTCCACTTCGGAATTCAGCTCGAGTAACAGCGAGCCATTGCTGCCTTTGATCGTGACAACATTGCCTTCCTGTTTGAACTCGGTGCCCTGCGGCAGCTCAACGGGTGCTTTTGCAATTCTGGACATAGTCTTGTCTCAAATGGTTGGGTTTCCGAGCATCACGAAACGATGCACAGAA
>CAMYMP010000285.1 GCA_947259435.1 uncultured Woeseiaceae bacterium | reverse complement strand
GCATCGCGAGGGTCGCCACGCACATCGCCACCGGGAACATGAACCAGTAAAGCGTGAAGTCCATCAGCGCCTTGCGTCAGCCACTAAGTCAGGCCGCTGCTCAATATTCCAAGTATCGCGAGCGGCGCAACCACGCGTATCAACCATACCCAGGTTCTGAACAACCACGGGCTGCCGAAATTCAGCTCGGTTTCGAGCACCTCGGGCTTCATGCGCCAGCCAACGAACAAAGCGATCAGAATGGCGCCAAGCGGCATCATCACGTTGGCCGTGAAGTAGTCAATCAGATCGAACACGGTCTTGCCGGCAAACACATCGAACATGCCGAGCAGCGTGACGTCCTTCCAGACATTGAACGACAGGACGCTGCCGATACCGATCAGCCATGCCAGAAAACCAAACACGATGCAGCCGGTCTTTCGCTGCATCTGCCAGCGATCCTCGGCATACGCAACGATCGGTTCGATGATCGCGATGATCGAGGTTATTGCGGCAAAAGCCAGCAGGACAAAGAAGAAAGCGCCGAAAGCCGCGCCGCCGGGCATCTCCGCAAATGCGGTGGGCAACGTCACGTAGATCAGGCCGGGGCCTTCAGCCGGATCGAGTCCGTTGGCGAATACGATCGGAAAGATCATGAGCCCGGCGAGCAATGCGATCAGCGTGTCGGCGCCGGCGATGATGACGGCCGAGCGCGTCAGCGAAACGTCCCTTGGAACGTACGCCCCATATACCATCATGAGCCCCATCGCGACGCTGATCGAAAAGAAGGCCTGGCCAATGGCCGCCAGAACCACTTCGCCCGTTATCTTGCTGAAATCGACACTGAACAGGAACTCCAGCCCGGCTTTGAAATCGCCGGCAATCGCCGCGTAGCCGATCATTACGAGCAGCATGACAAAAAGCGCAGGCATCAGCACTTTGACGACGCGTTCAATACCACCGCGCAGGCCGCGGCCCACGATAACGAGTGCCATCGTAATGAACACGGTGTGCCAGAGCGCCATCGTGCCGGGGCTTGCCTTGATGTGCTCGAACTGCTGCGCGACATCGAGGGCGGCGGCACCGCCGAAGCCGTTCGCCGCTTTGAATATGTAGATCAGCGTCCAACCCGCGATCACGCTGTAATAAGTGGCAATCAGATAGCCGACGATCATGCCCATGTAGCCGACCAGCGACCAGCTGCTCGATCTGCCCGAATCCTCGGCGACCTTTCGCATTGCAACGGGCGGACTGCCCGTGCCGCAACGACCGATAAGCAGTTCGGAAATCAGAATCGGTATCGCCACGAAAATGACGCAGATGACGTAAACAAGAACAAACGCTCCGCCGCCACTCACGCCGGCGACGTACGGGAACTTCCAGATGTTGCCGAGACCGACGGCCGCGCCGACGGCGGCAAGGATGAATGTTATGCCCGACGACCAGGTACGATTCTTGAGATCCACGACAGCCTACTTACGAAACGCAGGCGGCTTGCCGGAATCGGCTTGCAGGTAACGATCGCGCAATAAGGTTTGCCGACTCGTCATCGAAATCGACTCGCCTTTGATCAGCACCCGCTCCGGAAAATTCCTGAGCTCCAGCGGATCACCCGGCCAGATGACGATATCGGCTTCCTTGCCCGGCTCGATGCTGCCGACGCGGCCTGCGACGCCGAATATCTCGGCGGGCGTCAGCGTAATCGCGCGCAGCGCATCGTCCCACGACAGACCGTAAGCCACGGCATTGCCCGCCGATTGCGTAATATTGCGCGCGTTGTGGGTCTGGCTTTGATCGTCGGCAAACGTGATTGTCACCCCGGCAGCTGCGAGTATCGCAGCAGATTCACGTCGCGCATTGATACGATCGAAATTGCCCGGCAGGATGTCCTGCGGCGCGAGCACTACCGGTATGTCGGCGGCCGCCAGTTGATCTGCCAGCATCCAGGCTTCAGCGCCGCCATTGATGATGGCTCGAAGACCGTAATCGGCGACGAGTTGTATGAGCACCTCTATGTCACTGGCCCGATGCACGTTCGCATAAAGCGGTATCGCGCGACTCAGCACACCTTGCAGTGCCTCTAAATCCGCAACGTAGTGACGATAGGTGCGCCGCGCGCCGCGCTCGAAAGCATCCTTGTTATCCCGGTAATCGATCGCCTCATCGAGAGCATTGCGCAGGGTCAATAATGCTCCGGCGCGGGAACCGCCGGCCAGCGCGCTGCCGGTCTCACCCAGATTGACCACCATGGCCGCAAAGCGCTTGTCCACGCTGCTATCGCTGTCGCCCAGGTTGACGATAGCGGCCAATCCCGAGAGTACGTGGCCACTATCCCCTGCTTCGTTCGGATACGCCGGCCGACCCGGCCGTGGCGTGATTGCCGCCCGGGTTATTCCTTCGACACGGCTGATCGCGATCAGTGTTGAACGACGATTGAACGCATCGGCTACATCGAATCCGGCAGTGAATGCGTCGCCCATCTGTGCCCCATCGAGCGGACCGGCGGACAGCCCGACTTCGACCAGCCCGAGGTTACCTATTGGGCTAAACAGACCCGGTGTGACGACTTTTCCGGCAGCATCGATCGTCGTTGCACCGTCGGGCGCCTTTGCGCCAGTGCCTACTGTCACCACAAGACCGTCTTCGATCACGATCGTCGCATTCTCGATCGTGCCCTGCGGACCCATCGTGTGCACGGTGCCGCCGACAATCGCTGTCGTTTCGGCGACGGCGCTGGTTGCGACCAATACTGCGAGCAGGCTCAGAGTTGTTTGCATGCGATTCATTGCGCACCTCCTGCCGTTGCCGCCGTTCCCAATGTGAAATCAGTCACCGGATTGGTCGCATCATTGTGCCGGTCATAGGCCAGTGCACCGTCGATGTAGACCTGATCGGCCCGGGTATAGACGCTGAACGGGTCGCCGCTCCAGACGACGAGATCGGCCATCTTGCCGGACTCGAGTGAACCTGTAAGCGATTCGACGCCGAGCGCCTTCGCGGGATTGCTCGTTATCCAGCGGATGGCCCGTTCGGGAGCGATGTCCAGACCGACCCGCGCCGCCGCGCCGATGACTTTGGCCGTCTCCTGGTTGAGCCGCTGAATGCCCACCTCCGAGTCGGAGTGGATGATCGCGCAGGCGCCGGCTTTGTCGACCAGCGCCGCGTTTTCGCGAATGCTGTCGTAAGCTTCCATCTTGAAGCCCCACCAGTCGGCCCACATAGCCGCGCAGGTGTCATTCTCCGCGAGCAGGTCGGCGACCTTGTACGCCTCGACCGCATGATGGAACGACGTGATCTTGTAGCCGAACTCTTTGGCAATATCGAGCATGATCGACATCTCATCACCGCGATAGCAATGATTGTGAACGAGTATCTCACCATCGAGTACGCCAACCAGGGTCTCGAGCTGCAAGTCCCGCATCGGCGCCTCGCCCTGGCCCTTCTCCGCAGCCGCCATCTTGTCGCGATAGTCGGCTGCTTTGATCCAGGCGCTGCGGTA
>CAMYMP010000284.1:3506-6051 GCA_947259435.1 uncultured Woeseiaceae bacterium | reverse complement strand
AATCCTTGTGAGCGCGTCGCGATCGAGATGATACTGGCAGATGGGCTCGCCGTCATATTCGACAACCGGAACCCGCGTGTCGTATTCCGTTTTCCAGTCTTCACGGCTGTCGATGTCGTGGACCACAACCTCGAGTCGGCCGCGGACCAGCGGCAGCAGTTCCTCGATCAGTTGCTCACAAAGGTGACATCCCTGCCTGCTGAATACAGCCAGGGCTTTCAAACTGCGGACCCGGTGCCAGCATCGAGGCGGCGCTGCACCGACGGTACAAAACGGCGCAAACAGGATATCCGCCGCAATCGCCAGCGGCCGATCGCAAATCCCGCACTTAAACCTGCAAGCGCAGCCACGGCCGCCGCAGCGTCACCAAGCGACAGAACATAGGCAAGAGCGGCAGCCGCCACGGCGCCCAGCATTGGCAGACCGTAGACGATCGCCGCAGCGCGCAGCAGATTATCCGGAGCGAGCGCGATTTCGACTAAATCGTTCGAAATGAGGCCTGCTCCGCAACCCTTACCCGCCGCGCATCGGGGACAGGCGGCCGCAACCTCGATGTCAACGATGGCGCGCGCGCCATCTGCGCGGTCGACAAGCGACAAAACTCTTCCCGTCGGATTGTCCATCGCAGAACTACTTGGGTTGCATGGAGGTAGCGATTTTCTCGACAGTCGCAGCTGGCACCTCGCCGACGGCCGTTATCTGATGGCCATCGGTTACTACGCTGAAGGAGTTCGACGCCCCCACTCGCGAGCGACGCGCGATTTTGTTGATACTGGCCGGCTCGATGAAAACCGACACATTGGCGAGCCCGTCGCTGTAGAGAATATGCATGACGGGTACTTCCCTGCCGGACAGTTCTTCCTGGTGGATCGAGACTACGCGAAAACCATTTGGTAAATCGGTCGCGCTCCAGGGGCTTTCGACAGCGGCGGTGACATTGCGTCGCGGCTGCGTGATCCAGCGGAAATTCTCGGTGCTGATCGAGGGCGCCAATGCGCTCGCATGAATTTCTTTATCCAGGCTGATGTCCGCGAATTTGACCTGCTCGATCGCATCCCCTGAATCATCGATAAGCGTCGTTTGTAGCGGAAAACCAGTCGCGATATCCAGCCAGATACGATGCCCGAAGCGGTAGCTGTCATGCGGCCGAATCGCCAGCAATATGGCCTTGCGGCCTGCGACCCGTCCATGCCGTGATATGGACACGTCGTACTCGTTGCCAAAACGAATATCGCTCGCCGGCAACGTCGAAAACAATGTGTTCTGATCGTTCCATTCCTCAACGAGCACGGATTTCTTGTCCGGCAGGATGCACTGCACCTCATTGCCATTGCGGATGATTTCCAGGCCGTTTCCTTCCTGCACCAGCACCCTTTCGCGAATGACACCGTCCGAGATCATGTGCGCGACTTTGAGCGCCTCGACTTTGCCGTTTTGCAACCGAATCACAGTACCCTCGTAATTCGTCGTTTGCACGGCGCTCGCCATCTTGTTCAGCCAGTCCCGCGGCGCGATATCCTCTGCGGATGCGCCGGAGACACCCGCCAGAAGGCTGCCAAACGCAACACAAACGGTTACGGTCAGATATCGTTGTCGTATCGTCATCGGATTTATGGCGTTTTCGTGTCGATCGATTCGGCCGGCGCGGCCTCTTCATCGTCGACCTGCGTTTCTGAAACTCCGGACTCGATGTCCATGTCTTCTCGGAGTTGCAGCGTAACCAGCCGCGCATTGATGCTGCTGGCACCAAAGTACGAGGAATCCGCAGTATGGCTTAGGTAATAATCGCGCAGTTGATCGTCGTTCTGGCCCGGGACCGTGTAAGAGCTGCCATCGCCGACTTCCGCGGTTGCAGTATCATCAGAGAGCGAATCGGTGCCCGGCACCGCCGTCATCTGCTGCAGCCCAAAAACCGCCGCAAGCGCAACGGTCGCTGCAATTGCCACGGAGACCCGTTCGCGCAGATACTTCATGCCGGAAACACTGCGTTCACCGCGCATGACGCGGCCCATCGACAGGTACTCTGCCGCCTGCTGCCGAAGTTCCCGATCCTGACACATTCTTCGCAACAGTAGTTCGGATTCGTTTTGCGGCAACTCGCCGTCAACAAAGGCCGAAATTTGCATTCTTATCGCATCGTTCATAGGTCCCCGCCTATTTATCGCACCAGGGTCCCGACTTTTTTGCCAATGGCGTCGCGGGCCCTGAATATCCTCGATCGCACGGTACCAACGGGACAATCCATTGTCTGCGCGATCTCTTCATAACTCATGCCATCCAATTCACGCAAGATGATCGCAGTTCTGAGATCATCAGGCAGTGATTCGATGGCGCGCTCCAGTGTTTCCTGTAACTCATGACTCATCGATACTGTCTCGGGAGTATCTGTCTCCTTGAGCTTGGCGTGCAGGCCGTATTGCTCCTGCTCCTGCAGGTCGAGTTCAATATCCATCGGCCGTCTCCGCTGCGCAGCAAGGTAGTTCTTCGCCGTATTCACAGCAATCCTGTATAGCCAGGTGTAAAACGCGCTGTCGCCACGAAATCT
>CAMYMP010000284.1:0-3484 GCA_947259435.1 uncultured Woeseiaceae bacterium | reverse complement strand
TCTTGGCAAAGCCCTGTAGGCTTTGATGAAAGCCTCCTGGCTGATATCCAGTGCCTGTTCCGGGTCGCGCACATATCGCATCACCAGGTTGACGATCTTCTGCTCGTATTTGAGCACCAACAGGTCAATCGCGCCTTTGTCACCTTTTTGTACCCGCTTGACCAGTTCCTTGTCTGTCGATTCATTCGACATGCGGCTGCATTCCGCCGACACCGGGATAGACCGGCCGGACACTTGAAAGTTCTCTAAAAACAACGGTGATTGGGCGCATTATGTGACTCAGTTCGCAGCCGGGGCATGGTAGCAGTTTCAGCGCCCTGCTCCCAAGTGCCGCCAAATGACCTGCAGACGACGCCAGGCCTCAAAATGTGGTCGTTTGCGTCGGATCAGCTCAGCGAATCGCTGGCCGTTGTCGTCCTCGAAGCGAAGCCATGCGACGCCGCGAAGCACGATACTGCCGGACACGATTGTTGCTGGAAACCAACAGCCTTCCGGCGACAGCAGCTGCACGCCCCCATCATGCTGTATGCGAATGCGCCGACATTGCCGGTGCCCCTTGCGAATAACGACGAGGTCGTGAGTGCTTGTTGCCAACCACGCAATGGCCGCCAGTACGCGCCAGGGCCACCGAATCGGCATTAACAGGATCATCGCAACGCCCATGCAGGCCATGAAAAGGCCGGCAAGCACCACGATGCGTCGGAGCGCTGGATCAGGTTTGAGTTCGGTCGAGTATGCGTGCGACGACACGGGCAAGCTCGGCTGCCGGCTGCTGCTTTTGCAATAAGTAGCCCATAAGGTCGGGATCCGATAGCTGTAAAAGTGACTGAAATGCCTGCTTATCCGCCTCCGGTGCATCGCCGTAATGCCGCTCGAGATAACGCAGCAACAAAACGTCGAGTTCGCGCATGCCGCGCCGACATTGCCACTTGAGCCTGGATTCCCGCTTATCAGTCACCGTGCGACCTGTACTGCCACCTGAGTCTGGACTGTTGCATACGCTTGCTAGTGCGACCTGAATTGCCACGCCAGCCCGGAGTCCTGCACGTCGCTAATAACGGCGCTCGGCCAGCATCTTTTTCGTTTCGGCGATAGCCCGAGCCGGGTTCAGATCCTTGGGGCAGGCCTGCGTGCAGTTCATGATCGTGTGGCAGCGATAAAGTCGAAACGGATCTTCAAGTTCGTCGAGGCGTTCGCCGGTCGCATCATCGCGGCTGTCGACGAGCCAGCGATAAGCAGCGAGCAGCGCTGCCGGCCCAAGATAGCGGTCGCTGTTCCACCAGTAGCTCGGGCAACTTGTCGAACAGCAGGCGCACAGGATGCAGGCAGCGGGCTCATTGATCAGTTCCTGATCTTCTTTGCTTTGCAGGCGTTCCTGGTCGGGAGGCGGTGGCGTGCGTGTCTGCAGCCACGGCTTGATCGATGCGTACTGCGCATAGAAATTCGTCAGGTCGGGCACGAGATCCTTGACGACAGGCATATGCGGCAACGGGTAAACCTTGACATCGCCCCTGATGCCGTCGATCGAGCGTGTACAGGCGAGCGTATTGCCGCCATCGATATTCATTGCGCAGGAACCGCAGATACCTTCCCGACAGGAACGCCGAAACGTCAACGTCGGATCGATCTCATTCTTGATCTTGATCAGCGCGTCGAGAACCATCGGCCCGCAGCTGTCGATGTCGACCACGTACGTATCGATGCGCGGGTTTTCGCCGCTGTCGGGATCGTAGCGGTAGACAGCGAAGCGGCGCACATTCGCGGCGCCATTGGCAGCATCGAAATGCTTGCCTTTTTTAATTCTCGAATTAGGTGGAAGTCTGAACTCAGCCAAGGTCCCTTGCTCCTAATAGACGCGCGCTTTGGGCGGCACGGCTTCGACCTCATCGGTCAATGTTTCCTGATGCACCGGGCGGTAGTCGAAGTTCACCTCGCCATCATCGTTCACCCAGGCCAGCGTGTGCTTCATCCAGTTTTCGTCGTCCCGGTCGGTGTAGTCCTCTCGGGCATGCGCCCCGCGGCTCTCGAGCCGGTTGGCGGCCGACTGAATCGTCGCCGTCGCGTTGAGCATCAGGTTCTCGAGCTCCATTGTTTCGACGAGATCCGTGTTCCACACGAGCGACCGGTCCGAAACCTTGACGTCGCTCATGCCAGCAAAGGTCTTGCCGAGCAGGTCAACACCCTCCTGCAGCGTCCCGCCCGTGCGGAAGACCGCCGCATGATTCTGCATGATCTTCTGCATTTCGAGCCGGATCTCGGACGTGGGCCGACTGCCATCGGCATTGCGCAGCCTGTCGATGCGCCCAACACTGTTCTGTCCTGCATCGGGTGCCAACGGTTTGTGTCGTGCACCGGGCGTCATCGATTCGGCACAGTAATGCGCCGCTGCGCGGCCGAACACGACGAGATCCAGTAGAGAATTCGAACCGAGCCGATTCGCGCCGTGTACCGATACGCACGCCGCTTCCCCGACGGCCATGAGGCCGGGGACCACCGCCTCCGCGTCACCATTTTTTTTCGTGACGACCTCGCCGTTGAAGTTGGCCGGTATACCGCCCATGTTGTAGTGCACGGTCGGCAGCACGGGAATCGGAGCCTTGGTCACGTCGACGCCCGCGAAGATCCGTGCCGTTTCTGCAATGCCCGGAAGTCGTTCTTCGATGACCTCGGGTCCAAGATGCTCGAGGTGCAGATGAATATGATCACGCTCGTTTCCGACGCCGCGGCCTTCGCGAATCTCAATCGTCATCGAGCGACTTACGACATCGCGCGAAGCCAGATCCTTGGCGTTGGGCGCATAGCGTTCCATGAATCGCTCGCCATCGGAATTCGTCAGATACCCGCCCTCGCCGCGCACGCCCTCGGTGATCAGGCAGCCGGCGCCGTAAATGCCGGTCGGATGGAACTGCACGAACTCCATGTCCTGCAGCGGCAGGCCGGCGCGCAGCACCATGCCGTTGCCGTCACCCGTACAGGTATGCGCCGAGGTGCATGAGAAATACGCGCGTCCATAGCCGCCGGTTGCGAGAATGACCTGGTGCGAGCGGAAGCGGTGCAGCCGGCCCGTCGCAAGATCGATGGCCACGACGCCGCGGCAAGCGCCATTTTCCATGATCAGATCGACGGCGAAATACTCGACGTAGAATTCCGCATCGTGTTTCAGCGACTGCTGGTACAGCGTGTGCAGCATCGCATGCCCGGTTCGGTCCGCGGCTGCGCAGGTTCGTTGCGCTGTGCCCTCGCCGAAGCGCGTCGTCATGCCGCCGAACGGGCGCTGATAAATCTTGCCGTCCTCGGTTCGGGAGAACGGCACGCCATAGTGCTCGAGCTCGATGACAGCGTCGGGGGCTTCTTTGCACATATACTCAATTGCATCCTGATCGCCGAGCCAATCAGAACCCTTGATCGTGTCGTACATGTGCCAGCGCCAGTCATCTTCGCCCATGTTGCCGAGCGCGGCGCTAATGCCGCCCTGCGCTGCAAC
>CAMYMP010000283.1 GCA_947259435.1 uncultured Woeseiaceae bacterium | reverse complement strand
CTTCGACAGATTCGCAGCACAATCCGGTTCCGCATCGATGAATTGTTCGGCGAGAACGGGATCGTAATCGCGTTCCCGCAGCGCGATCTGCACATGGACACGCTGTCGCCGCTCGAAATACGGCTGGTCGACGCCGAGAAATGACCAGCAAGGCGACGAGTGCATGACGGTGGTCCCGGGTATTGCAACTTCGGCCAGTGCAGCAGGAGATAGTGGATCTAGCTGCTTGTGCGCTCGTTGCCAGCCTCATGGAGAATGACCTTTCTGAGCAACCCGGCGAGCTGTTTTTGCTGGCGCTTGCCTAGTCCCTGCAGGCTGTCATTGGCGGCATCAAGACGAAACTGAATCGCTTTATCGATCGCTCGCTGGCCTGCCGCCGTAAGCCTGATGATGACGCTGCGCCGGTCGGCTTTCCCGTGCTGCCGGCGCACGAGGCCGCGGCCCTCGAGTCTGTCGATGCGATTCGTCATGGCGCCACTGCTCAATCCGGTTTCCCGCGCGAGCCCGGAGGCTGACAGGGCGAACGGGCGGCCCTGCCGCCGGAGCGCCGAGAGCACGTCGTATTCGAATAGCTCCAGCTCCAGCGGTTCGAGCGCGCCTGACGCCTGGCGGGAGAATGAGCGGTAGAGCGACATGACCCGAATCACGATGCCGAGCGACGCCGTGTCGAGCTCCGGCCGTTCCTCAGACCACTGGTCCAAAATGTCGTCAACAACGTCCTTTTCCATTAGTGATACCTATAACTTATTTTTATATAAAAATACTTGACATCAAACTAAAAGCGCAGATACTCCGGCAGAGAACACGCTCTTTTGGACGGAGTCTGAACATGGGCACCCCTGCGCAGGGCGCAAAGCGTTACCACCTGCCAGCCAGAATCAGGGCCGAAAAGGTACCTGAAAACGGCTTCTCATGTCGCCTGGCGTTAGCCGACCGAATCGCCGATCTGCCCGGCATCCACGCCGAGGAGAAGAGCGGCGATACGCTGCCAGGCCGTGTGGATGTCTACTTCCAGCCGTTTAGCTATCCCGTACGCAAGCAGCAAGAACCAATTTTGCTCTGCAGTATCGGCCGTGACGGCGTCGTGGTCCATGGCCTTAGCGAATGGGATAAGCATCAGGTCCTCCGCGGCGGCTGGGGGACGCTCGAGCGCGACCACGTATTGATTTTATTGCCAAGAGACTTTGAGGAACTGGAGGTTTGCTGGGACCTGATTCATCGAGCCTACAGTTCCTTGTCAGACGCTTCGGTTCAGGCCTCGCTCGTGCGTAGCTCAGCAGCGGGGCGGTTGCCGAGGTTTTCAAGAACCACCCTTCAGTAAGAGGAGTAATACAGATGCGCCCGTCATATGATGAGTTCGACGAACTGGATTTCGACTATGCCGACAATTTGGCCGTAGAACGAGCCCTTCGCGAGCAGCGGCGAGAAGAACGTCGTCTTGGCCGACGACGTAGTTTTGGTCATAAGAATGTCAAGGCCGAAGAATTTTCTGATTACGATGAATTCGACGATTACAGTGATTACGACGTTCGCGAGTTCGATACGTATTCCCGTATGGCTCTTGACGACTAGACCTGAAGGGGCGCCGTCGTGGCGCCCCTTTTGTTAGCCTTTGCCTCGCGTACGTGTTTTGCCGTGCTTGGCGTTTTTCTCGATGAACTCGATGATCATGCCGGCGACATCTCTCTGCGTCGCGTTTTCGATGCCTTCGAGGCCGGGACTCGAGTTTACCTCCATGACGACCGGGCCATGCGCCGAGCGCAACAGGTCCACGCCGGCAACGTTCAGCCCCATCACCTGAGCCGACCGCACCGCCGTTAGCCGCTCTTGCGGCGTGATCTTGATCAACTTGGCGGAACCGCCGCGGTGCAGGTTGGAGCGGAATTCGCCTTCCTTGCCCTGGCGCATCATTGAGGCAACAACTTTGTCGCCAACCACCAGGCAGCGAATGTCCGCGCCGCCGGCTTCCTTGATGAATTCCTGCACCATAAAGTTGGCTTTGAGCCCGCGAAAAGCCTCGATAACGCTCTCGGCGGCCTTTTGAGTTTCAGCGAGCACGACACCCACACCCTGAGTGCCTTCCAGCAACTTGATGACGACCGGGGCGCCGCCGACGAGTTCGAGGAGATCGTCCGTATCGCCCGGCGCGTTGGCGAAGCCCGTTACGGGCAAGCCGATGCCTTTTCTTGCCAACAACTGCGATGCCCGCAGTTTGTCACGCGAACGCGTGATCGCGACGGATTCGTTGACCGAATAAACGCCCATCATCTCGAACTGCCGCACAACTGCCGTGCCGTAAAACGATATCGACGCGCCGATTCGTGGAATGATTGCCTCCACGCCCTTGATGGAAGTGCCGTTGTAGTGAATGCTCGGATTGCTGCTAACGATGTTCATGTAACAGCGCTTGTGATTGATCACTGGCATTTCGTGTCCGCGCTGCTCGCCAGCTTCGATCAGCCTGCGCGTCGAATACAGGTTCTTGTTGGTTGAAAGTACTGCGATCTTCATGGTGTCTCCTGGCAATTAGTCAGTGTGCTCGGCTGAAAATTCCTCGAGTCTGTCTTCCGCCCGCGATATGCTTTTGAACGCTGCCACATTGAATAGTGCATCGCCTTCATGCGCCAATGGAAGATTGCTGCGGCCGATGACGATACCGTCAAATGGCGCAACTATATGCTCCTCGGCCTTGCCCAAAGGGTCTCCAATGACTGCGAGGCGTTGTCCTTCGACAGTCCGCGTCCCCAGTTTTGCCTTGTGGCTCACAATGCCGCTGGCAGGCGCGCGGACCCACCTCGTTCCGTCGGCAATGACGGGGGTGATTGGCGAGTTTGTTTTGCTCTTCGGCAGCATGCCGATCTGGCGCATGACCTGAATAATGCCGCGTAGCCCGCCGCGAATGCTCAGGTCATCGAATCGCAGCGCCTCGCCGGCTTCATAGATCAGCATCGGGAAGCCGCGCTCTGCGGCGCATGCGCGAAGCGAGCCGTCACGTATTGTGGAGTTCAATATAACCGGCGTGCCAAAGGCCTTCGCCAGTTGCAGCGTATCGGGATCGCTGATATTCGCCCGGATCTGCGGCAGATTGGAGCGGTTGATCGCGCCCGTGTGCAGATCGATGCCGGCATCAGCCTTTTCGACAATCTCTGTCAGGAACGTGTTGGCCAGTCGCGACGCGATCGAGCCTTTGGCGCTGCCAGGAAACGACCGATTGAGATCGCGCCGATCAGGCAGGTAGCGCGACTGGTTCAGAAAACCGTGCACGTTGACAATCGGTACAGCAATCAGGGTTCCGCGAATCGATTGCAGCGATTTGCGTTTGAGCAGCCGACGAATTATTTCGACACCATTGAGCTCATCGCCATGCACAGCCGCGGAGACAAACAGTACCGGGCCCGCGCGGCGACCGCAGACGACTTTCACGGGCATTGCGATTGAGGTTCCCGTTTACAAATCGGCGACGGGCAGGTTGATTGAAATACGT
>CAMYMP010000282.1 GCA_947259435.1 uncultured Woeseiaceae bacterium | reverse complement strand
CCACATCCTGATTATAGCCATCACGGCTGCGTCATTCCTTTGGGCGGGCAAAAAAAACCCCGCACGAGGCGGGGTCTTTTAAAACGTGCTGCGAGTGTCACTTGCCGAAGTAGAACCGACCACTCAGTGCGTACGTCGAAACATCATCGCTGAACTCGCCTTGCAGGCCCAACGACCATGTTTCATTAAAGCTGTACACGCCTCCAGCTTCAATACCGGTGTCGTCGCCCAGGTCGCTGTAATCGACGCGTCTGAGGCCCGCATTCAGCTCGAGGTCGTCAGATGCTGCGAAACGTACACCGACACTGAGTCCGTATCCACTGTCGTCGGTATCGGTTCCCGGCGGGAGAAGTATCACGGGCAAATCAAAGTCGATGGTCTCGTATGACAGTCTCGCATACATGTCGACGGTGTCTGACAGCCCCGTGTTGTAGCCGATGCCGACTTTCAACCGGTTCAGATCAACAACAGACTCGAGGTCGGCCGTGTCATAACCGGCAAACGCGTGAATGCTATCGCTTATTGCAAAGGATCCGCCAACAGTGAAACCATCGCCATCCGCATTGACGATATCGAAGTCGGTATTGCCGTAGCCGAGGTACAAATAGTTGTAGTCAAACTTTTCTGCGCTGGCCGAAGCCGACAACGCGAGAATCAAAACAAAAAGTGATGAACGCAACATTACGTTCTCCTGATCATTGCCCAAGAATGTCGCATGCTAGCCGGCTTTGCAGCAGCGAACGTGCCGTAGTTCACATATTTGCCACTCGCGTAGTTATTGTTAACGGTCAGACACAGGAACTGAGAATTACGGCAATTTCAGGGCGCTATTTGTTGCAGAAAAGCCACGGTGCGCCTGGAACGACGACGATATGGGCTGTGCTTCAATCCGAAGGTCATGCTGTGTTGTAATAGCGGCCGCTGCGCCCGTAGCTCAGCTGGATAGAGTACCTGGCTTCGAACCAGGTGGTCGGGAGTTCGAATCTCTCCGGGCGCGCCAAAAACAGAAAGGCCCCATACAGGGGCCTTTCTGTTTTTGCAGCCCTCGAGAGTTCGAACTATGCAGCCCGAAGGGCTGCGTTCGCACCGAGGAGGGCGCCAGCCCGACGACAGGCGCCTCGCGTAGCGAGCGCCCATCTCTCCGGGCGACCCACCGCCCATTCTGAACATCCTGCTTGTCGTGATGAGCTTGCTGGGTTCAATGGCGCTCGCACTTTCGCAGGGCAAGAGTCAGGAAGCGTAGAGTTCCTATCGGATTCCATGGCCGCTATTGGCCGGACTGCATCAGTCGCAAATCGCTCTGATGAGCGGCCGGTCTGCGCCTGGAGGCGGCCCTTCATCGCTGCGCCTCGCTGGACCGCGCTCTCCAGATGTCTAGGTTCGCCTATCGACACGAAGCTGCGCTGAGATCAGCGATGAACCTCAGCGCCCGCTCGGGATTGCAGGAATGTCTGTGCGCTTGCCGCGTGGGATTTCGCCGGCACGATCATACATCGGCAGTTCGCAGACTTTTGCGGCGCGAGTAATTCCGTCGATACATTCAACTTCTAGCGCAGTTCCAGGCGCAAGCTTCGCGTCCTCCAGGCGCACGATGGCGACACCGCTCTGAAGGTAGGGAGACCAGGCGCTGCTGCAGACGCGACCAGCCAACTCACCTCTTAGGGAAACAGTTTCTCCTTGACGGGCAATGCCATCTGCACATTGCAGCCCCCAGGTACGCCGGCTCTTGTCCGCTCGTGTGAGCGCGGCCATACCGATAAAGTCGGCCTTTCGCAGGTCCACAAACCCTCCGAGCCCCGCGGCGAACGGCGTCACGCTGTCATCGAAATCAGTACCTGAAAAAAGCAGTCCAGCTTCAATCCGTCGGGCGTTAGTCGCTGCGGCTGGTATCGTGTGGATACCGTGCGGTTCGCCTGCCGTCAAGATCCTCTCTCCGATGGCATCGGTGTCGGTGTCGGATCTGAAGTAAAACTCCCAGCCCAGTTCGTTGGTGAATCCCGTACGGCTGATCACCACGGGTTGGCCGCCGATGCGTATCTGGGCCAGGTCAAAGTACCGGAAGTGCTCCGGCATACCGTCGTCGGAGGCTTGAGCAAGTACGTCCATTGAACGCGGACCCTGAACCTGGCTAATCCAAACATTGGCGTCGAATACCTCGACATCGAATCCCTCTGAATGGGCGCGCAGCCAAAGAGGAAACTCGCCATCACCCTGGACATACCAAAAGCGGTCGGAGGCGAGTCGAAGCAGGACGCCATCCATGAGCATTCCGCCATCCGCAAAGCAAGCGAGCTGATAGCTACAACGCCGCACACGCATGCGCGATACATCACGAGTGAACACTCGGTTGAGCATAGCCTCAGCATCGGGCCCGCGGATCTCGGTTGCCACCTCGCCAGTATGGGCAAGGCCGACCTTTCGACGCAAACACCAGTAGAGGTCCTCCATGCGCACACTGGCGTAATGGAGTGAACGCAGCCTTCGATTGTAGATGCCAAATTGCGGATCATGCGGGAGTTCCTGATGCACTAGGGGGTGCGGCGCCATTGATTGCCGGAATTCACTTGGACCACCGGCGGACGCCACTGCCTTTACTACGAACTCTGTGTTGTTCTTCGTGTTTGCCACCATATCTCCCGGCGTTCATAGCCAAAAAGAACGATAAACCATTGGGCTGAGCAAAAGAAAGCTGGCCGCGGGCCAGTTACCCCTGACCGAAGTTGTCGTCCAGTCAAAGGAATTGAAGTCAATCCTAACTATGAGGGTCCGCTCCTGGCCGTTAGCGGCCTGTCAAATTGGCGATTTCTGCGGTGTTTGAATTTCCGCTATTTGTGAAAGAAGACATTCGGAGTCGGGTGGTTGAAAAGGGCGTCATCGAGCGTCCGCAATGCGCTCGGAAGCAGACATTGAGCTAGAGGGCCGCTGATGACCCAAAGCGGAAATTCGCATGCATGTCGTTTGCAGGTACCATTGGCTTTGATATCGACGGGAGAATTTCGTTGCGCATCCCTACTCGAATGCGTGGTGTGAGGCTCACCGGGCACGGCGGACTCGATAAACTGGCACTGCGCAACGACCTCCCAGTGCTTACGCCAGGACGTTCTGATGTACTCGTTCGCGTGGCAGCGGCCGGTGTCAACAACACAGATATAAATACGCGCACCGCTTGTGTAAAGGTATATTTGGGGTTGAAAGGAACGAACATGTCAAACGAAGTTTTCGATACTGCGCAAGCCGCTGCTTATTATGATGATGGGGCCGTATCGGAGTTTTACCGACAATGTTGGGGGGGTGCCGACATACATATCGGCCGTTACGCCACCGGTAACGAAACAGTAGCTGAAGCCTCCGAGGCTATGACTCAGTATCTACTTGAGCACGCTCGAATAAGCGCCGGTCAACGCGTGCTCGATATAGCCTGCGGATTTGGCGGAACGTTGCGAACCCTTGCTCGATTGGGCTGTCAGGTAAAAGGCGTCGATATCTCAA
>CAMYMP010000281.1 GCA_947259435.1 uncultured Woeseiaceae bacterium | reverse complement strand
AGGTTGTGGACCTGCATGAGATCGATGACGTCGATATTCATCAGCTCGGCGGAACGGCTCATCTGCGCGATGCCGGAGTCCCGGCCGTCCGTCCAAACCTTGGTTGCGACGAACATCTGTTCGGCTGGACTACCTGCCTTGACGACGTCGCCAATGACCTTCTCGGCCCGGTTGTACATCGGTGATGTGTCTATGACACTGCCGCCCCCGCGTAACAGCAAGTCGACTATCTCCTTTCGTCTTGCGATCTCGTTAGCCGAACTCTCGACGTCGAACACGCTGTAGGTGCCCAAGCCGATTACTGGCAGCGCTTCGCCGCTCGAATGGATGGGCCGGGTCATCATTTTATTTTTCCCGGCTATGCCACGTACCGGCAGAAGTCCCAGTGCCGCCGCAGCGGCAAGAATTTCCCTTCGATTCAGGTGTCTTCCTGTCATTGCTGTCCCTTGTCGCGGAGCTCGCGGGCGCGACGTCGATAATCCCGCCCCAACCACAGAGCAACGATAGCCCAGATTATCGCAAACGGCAGCATGACGATCGAAGTGCCGGTGATGCCGAGCGCAGACATGAACTTGACTGACCATGTTCCAACCAGATCGCCGCCGCGATACACGGCAGTATCGATGAAGTTTTTTGTTTTGTATTTTTCCTCTGGCGTCACGACCGAATAAAGCATGTCGGTTGTCGGTTTGCTGAAAGCGAATCCCAATGCGCGCCTTGCCACTGTAAGGAAGGCTACAACACCGAGCACAGGGTCAAATGCCAGCAGCGCGAATCCGGCAACCGAGATAATGGGCAACAATGAGAGCGATACACCAATACCGAATCGAACAACGACGTGTTTGACGACAAACATCTGACCAATCAGCGAAAGCGCGTTAGTCACGACATTGATGTTGGAGAAAAACCGCGTCTGCTCATCGGCCGTGGGTATCGCAGTTTCGACGAGTTGCGCGGCAAACATATACAGTGCAGTTCCCAGCAAACTGGCGATTACAGATGAGAGGGCGATTCCGCCAAAGTACTTGGACGAGAAAAGGTGCGTGATGCCTGCAAGCGGGTTACCGCCCAGTGGTTTGTTACTTGCGACGGTTTTGGAAATTTCGTCTTCGTGTTCGTGAACAACCCACTTTCGTAGCTGCCGGATGCAGAGCACGCCCAGCGCCAATAGTGCCGCAGAAATGGGCAACAGATTCTGAAAGCCGATCGGCACAACGAGCGCGCTGGTCGCAGCCCCGCCAAGAAGAGCACCGATGCTTCCACCCGCCGTAATCACGCCGAAGAGCCGGCGTCCCTGCTCGCGCGTGTAAATGTCTGCCATAAAGCTCCAGAACACCGACACAACAAAAAGATTGAAAACGCTGAGCCAGACGAAAAACACGCGGCCCAGCCAGATGAGTTCATTGCCGCTGTTGATGGCCTGGGAGAAGACGACCCAGAAGATCAGGATGTTTGCGATGAAGAACAGGTAGACCCAGGGGAGAAAAACGCGCCGTGGAAAACGTGACGCCACCCAGCCAAATATCGGCGTCACCAGGAGCATGGCGACGAATGTGCCGATGAATAAATACGGTATGGTGTCCGGACCGCTACCCACAGCCATCGCTTCACGAACAGGGCGAAGGATGTAGTAGGACGACAATACGCAGAAGAAATAGGCAAACGACCAGGCTACGGCGATGTACTCGTGCGGTTCAAGATCGAGTATCTTGTCGAGGAAGATTGTACGAATTTTGCTGGCAGGATTAGTGTCCACGTCAGCGACCATATTAATGACGGGACATCAAAAGTCACAGAAAAAGCGGAATAGAAACGCTGAGGGGTTAGAAACACATGGAAGCAATTGCGATCGTTACAGTTTTGGCACTACTGCAGTTTTTTTGGTTCGGGCTGCAGGTCGGTCAGATGCGCGTAAAACATGGCATCAAGGCACCCGCGATATCCGGTCATCCGGAGTTCGAACGAATGGAGCGGGTGCAACAGAACACGATGGAGCAGTTGGTATTGTTCGTGCCGGCGCTGTGGATGTTCGGGTATCTGGTTAACCCACTCTGGGGTGCGGGAATGGGCCTGGTTTTTGTTATCGGGCGGTTTGTCTACCGTTTCTCGTACGTAAAGGAGCCATCCACACGATCAGCCGGATTCACGATAGGAATCATTCCGACCACGGTTATGCTGATCTGGGTGCTGGTCGCGGCAGTCCTGAACTTGCTTTGATGCCGGCGCGCTCAATTCCCTGCCAGGAATTCCCGAAGCAAAAAGGGCCCGCAAGCGGACCCTTTCATTTGTCTGGCACTCCCTAGGGGATTGGCTCAAATCGCTTAAATGCGATTTTCGGGTCTTCGACCCGCCTGCGGCGCCCAAAACGCTTGCGCGTTTTGTCGAACCAGCGGTCCGATTCCTCCAGAGAAAGAGCGAGACAAAAAAAAGGGCCCGCAAGCGGACCCTTTCATTTGTCTGGCACTCCCTAGGGGATTCGAACCCCTGTTACCGCCGTGAGAGGGCGGCGTCCTAAACCGCTAGACGAAGGGAGCGGAGTGCAGGTTTTACCTGCCCCGGCCGTGCGGGGGCTGCTATTATACGACCGCATATTCAATGCACAAGCAGCAGTCATTTGAAAAACAGCGGGATCCAGACGCCCACAACTCCGAAGATCATTCCCCGCGCCGCTCACAACGTCTCACGGGACGAGATCTCCAAAAGCGCGCTCAAAGTGCTCTATCGGTTGCACAAGGCCGGGTATCAGGCGTTCCTGGTGGGCGGCTGCGTGCGCGACGCAATGCTGGAGCTTCATCCCAAGGACTTTGACGTCGCGACCGACGCGACGCCGGAGGAGGTTCGGGCACTGTTCGGCAACTGTCGCCTGATCGGGCGCCGATTCCGGCTTGCTCACGTGCGTTTTGGCCGTGAGGTTATCGAGGTCGCGACCTTTCGTGCAGCAGCAAACCATAAGGACGACGATCACGCCCACGACGAGGAAGGCCGCATCGTGCGCGACAATGTCTACGGCAGCATCGAGGAAGATGTCCAGCGCCGCGACTTCACTTGCAACGCGCTCTACTACAACATCGCCGATTTCAGTATCTGGGATTACGTCGGGGGCGTACGCGATGTCGAACGCAAGCGCCTCGTACTGATCGGCGATCCGGACATGCGCATGCGTGAGGATCCGGTGCGGATGCTGCGGGCTGTTCGCTTTGCGGCGAAACTGGGATTCACGATCGATGCGGCGGCCGAAAAGGCCATGGCGAAGGATGTGCCGCTTCTCGCAAACGTTCCGGCGGCGCGGCTCTTTGACGAGTTTCTCAAGCTGTTTCAGTCTGGATTCGCCGAAAAGACCTTTAACCTTCTCCGCGGGTACGGGCTGTTTGCACAGATGTTTCCGGTGACGGAAAAAGCGCTCGACGAGGACGCGGCGTTCCTGCGATTTGTCGAAGCAGCTTTGCAAAACACGGACCGGCGTTTCCACGCCGACAAGTCGGTCACGCCAATGTTCTTG
>CAMYMP010000280.1 GCA_947259435.1 uncultured Woeseiaceae bacterium | reverse complement strand
GCTGGATCTCGATCTGGACCTCGAGGCCGACCTCGGCGTCGACACGGTCAAGCAGGCAGAGGTATTTGCGGCGATTCGTGAACACTACGGTATTCCGCGCGATGAAAACCTCAAGCTGAGCGAGTTCCCGACACTGACGCATGTCGTCGGCTTCGTACGCGACCGGCGGCCCGATCAACCGGCCGCCGCGCCAGCACCGGAAGCGGTTGTCGCAACAGCACCGCAGCCGGTAGCAACGCCAGAGGTGCCCGCGGTTGCCGAAGCCGTATCCGCAACGGACGATGTCGAGGAGCAGGTAATCCGCATCGTTGCCGAGAAGACCGACTACCCGCCCGACATGCTCGAGCTGGATCTGGATCTCGAAGCTGACCTCGGCGTGGATACGGTAAAACAAGCTGAGGTGTTCGCGGCCATCCGCGGGCACTACGACATCCCGCGCGACGAGAACCTCAAGCTGAGCGAGTTCCCAACACTGACGCATGTCGTCGGCTTTGTTCGCGAACGGCGACCGGATCAACCGGTCGCGGCGACACCGGCACCCGAGCCGGCCGTAGCGGCCCAGCCCGAGGCGCCAGCTGTGCCGGCAAGCGCCGGCGCGGACGATGCAGCGATAACGCAGCGCGTCCTGACCATCGTGTCCGAGATGACCGGCTATCCGGAAGACATGCTCGAGATGGATCTGGACCTCGAAGCCGACCTCGGCGTCGATACCGTCAAGCAGGCGGAGATTTTCGCCGCGATGCGGGAGTCTTACGGCATACCGCGGGATCCCGATCTGCAGCTCAAGGACTTCCCGACACTCAACCACGCCGTGCAGTTCGTGAAGGACCGCATGCCGACCGACGACGCTGCGGTGACCGGAGAGCCATCTGCGGAAACGGCCAGGATCGAGGCGGCACCGGAGGCAACTGTTGCCGGCGACATGGGAGCGGCTAACGAGGTACCGCGACGCGTGCCGACCGCGGTCTGGCGACCGCCTCTGGATGTTTGTCGTGCAACGGACGTCGGACTCAGCGACGGGTCACGCGTAATCATCATGCCGGACGGCGGCGGCGTCGGCCGTGCGCTGACAGAGCGTCTGAAAAAACGGGGTGTCGAGGTACTGATGCTCGAACCGGGCGCCGACGCGGATGCGATCGGCGAGCAGATCACTGCATGGCTGCAGGATGGAGCGATCACAGGCTTTTACTGGCTGCCCGCACTTGATGCTCATGCCGCGATCGAGGACATGGACGAGGCGGCCTGGCAAGAAGCTGTCGACCAGCGGGTGATGGCGCTCTATACGACCGCGCGCTCGCTCTATGAAACGCTGACGGGAGCCGATCAGTTCGTCGTTGCCGCGACGCGCCTGGGCGGCCGCCATGGCTACGACGATAACGGGGCGATCAATCCGCTCGGCGGTGCCGTGTGCGGATTCGTCAAGGCACTGAAGCGCGAGAAGAATGACGTGCTGTGCAAAGTCGTCGACTTCGCGCCGAGTCGCAAGACGGCTGCGCTGGCGGATCAGCTGATCGCGGAAACGCTGCAGGACCCGGGTGTGGTAGAAGTCGGACGGGATGAGGCCGGACGCTGGACGATCGGCCTGAGAGAGGTGCCGTGCGACGGCAGCGACACCGGGCTCGAACTGAACAGCGATTCCGTGTTCGTCGTCACCGGCGCAGCCGGCAGTATCGTCTCCGCCATCATCGCGGACCTCGCAACGGCGAGCGGCGGCACGTTCCATCTGCTCGACCTGACGCCGGAACCTGGTCGCGACGATCCGGACATCGCCCGGTTCACAACGGATCGGGACGGCCTCAAACGCGACATCTTCGAACGCATAAAAGCCGGCGGCGAACGCGCGACCCCGGCGATGGTGGAGAAAGAGCTGGCTAAGCTCGAACGAGCGCAGGCAGCACTCGCTGCCATCGAGGCTGTCGAGAGAGCGGGCGGCACCGCGCACTATCACTCGGTCGATCTGACCGACAGTGCCGGCGTCGCCGCCGTGATGGAAGATATTCTGGCCACGAGCGAACGCATTGACGTACTCGTTCACGCGGCCGGCATCGAGATCAGCCGCTTCCTCGCGGACAAACCAAGCGACGAGTTTGCGCTGGTGTTCGACGTCAAGAGCCGGGCCTGGCACAGCATGATGCGTGCCATCGGCGACGCGCCGCTGGGGGCAGCGGTCGTGTTCAGCTCGGTCGCGGGCCGCTTCGGCAACGGCGGCCAGACCGACTACAGTGCTGCAAACGACTTCCTGACGAAGTGCGTTATGAGCTTTGCCAACAGCCGGCCCGATACCCGCGGTATTGCGATCGACTGGACGGCCTGGGGCGGCATTGGCATGGCGACGCGGGGCTCGATCCCGACGATGATGGCGGCGGCGGGAATCGACATGCTGCCGCCCGAGGCGGGCATCCCGATCGTGCGCCGCGAGCTGACGCAGGGTCCGGCCGTGACCGAGACCGTGGTCGGTCTGCGGCTCGGTGTTCTCACCGAAGAATGGGACGAGACGGGCGGCCTGGACATCGCTGCACTTGCCGGAACCGGCGAGCGCGGGCCGATGCTGGGCGATGTCGTCGGCATAAGTCTGGCCAAAGGCCTGATGGTCGAGACCGAACTGGACCCGAAGGACCAGGCATTCCTCTACGATCACAAGATCGAAGGCACGGCGGTTTTGCCGGGCGTCATGGGTCTCGAGGCATTCGCCGAAATGTCGACGCTGCTGTTGCCCGAGCATCGGGTGGCGTCGATCGATGACGTGCAGTTCATGGTGCCGTTCAAGTTCTATCGGGACGAGCCAAGAAAGGTGCGCCTGACGGCGCAATTCGCCGAAGTCGATGGTGAGCTGGTGGCTTACTGTTCGCTTGAAGGCGAACGCACGATACAGACGCACCCCGAGCCGGTCGTGACGAAACATTTCACGGCCACGGTGAGGCTCACCCGTGAAAGCCCCGAGGAGGTACAGATCGACAAACCGAAAACTGCCGCTGACGCGTCGGTCGATTCGGACCTGGTTTACCAAGTGTATTTCCATGGGCCGGCATACCAGGTGCTGGATTGCGCCTGGGGCGGCGGGGCAAAGACGGCGGTGGGCCGACTCGCGGCGAACCTTCCGGCGAACCACAAGCCGTCGGAGCTGCCCACACAGATCGCACCGCGTCTGATCGAGCTGTGCTTCCAGACGGCGGGCATGTATGAACTCGGCGTCGATGGACGCTTCGGTTTGCCGGCGAAGATTGGACGAGTGCAGAAGCTCAAGGAACCGGGCGTGGTCAAGTCGCACCTGTTCACGGTTGTTCGCCACAGCAACGGCGGGCCGGGATTCGATGCCGACGTCGTTGACGAGTCCGGTGACGTGTACCTGCGTCTGCAGGATTACGAGACGGTCGAGCTGCCCGGTGGAGCAGAAGCCATCGCGGTCGATCCGATCAAAGCCGTGTTCGGGACCAAGTAGATGCTGAACAACGGCTTCCGACGCATTGCGATTGTGAACCGTGGTGAGGCAGCCATGCGCCTTATTCATGCGGTACGCGAATACAACAGCGAGCACGACTCGGATCTGAAGACGATTGCGCTCTACACCAATCCCGAACGACGTGCGATGTTCGTCCGTGAGGCCGACGAGGCATACTGCATCGGCCCCGCTTCGTTCGTTGACGAACGGGATGGGCAACGCAAGAATGCCTATCTCGACTATGCGGCCATCGAACGCGGCCTTGTGGAAACGCGTGCAGAAGCGGTATGGGTGGGCTGGGGTTTCGTGGCGGAGCATCCGGATTTTGCCGATCTCTGCGAGAAGAAACTCGGCCTGAATTTCATCGGGCCCGACGGCGAATGCATGCGCCGGCTTGGTGACAAGATCACCTCGAAGCTGATGGCGGAGACGGCGGGAGTCCCTGTCGCACCGTGGAGTGGCGGACCGGTCCTCGATCTCGAAGAGGCGCGCACCCAAATGAGCAAGGTCGGGGTGCCGCTGATGATCAACGCCACCGCTGGCGGCGGCGGCAGGGGCATACGTTCGGTCCGATTACCCGCCGAACTGGATGAAGCTTTCATGCGCGCGAGCTCCGAAGCGCTCAAGAGTTTCGGCGACGGCACCGTGTTCATGGAGCGACTCGTCGAGGGGGCGCGCCACATCGAGGTCCAGGTGATTGCAGACACGCACGGCAATGTCTGGTCTGTCGGTGTGCGCGACTGTTCCGTGCAGCGTCGCAACCAAAAACTCATCGAAGAATCCTCATCGCCGGTGCTCACCTCGGAACAGGAAGAAACGGTCAAGGCGGCCGCGGCGAGGCTTTGCCGCGAGGCTGGATACCGTAACGCCGGTACGGTCGAGTTTCTGTACGATCCTAAAACAGGCGAATTTGCATTCATGGAGGTTAACGCACGGCTTCAGGTAGAGCATCCGGTCACCGAGGCGAGTACGGACCTCGACATGGTGAAGCTGCAGATACACGTTGCAGCGGGCGGCGCCCTCGAAGGGGATCCACCGCCGACGCGAGGCACGGCAATCGAGATACGGCTCAATGCCGAAGACCCGGACGAAAACTTTGCGCCAGCTCCGGGCAAAATCGAATTGCTCCGCCTGCCGACATCGGCCGGTATTCGTGTGGACACTGGTGTTGAAACCGGTGACCGAATACCAGCGGAATTCGACTCGATGATTGCGAAGATCATTGCGCACGGCCGCAACAGGAACGAAGCTTTGTCGCGATTGCGGCTCGCTTTGTCGGAACTCGCGGTTGTCGTGAAAGGGGGCACGACCAACCGGGCCTTTCTTCTGGAACTCCTGAATACGCCCGATGTCGTCGATGGCACTGCCGACGTCGGTTGGCTGGATCGTGATCCTCCGTCCCAATGGAATCGGACATGCCGCAATGGCGAGATCGCCGTTGTCCTGGCGGGGATTCAGGTGTACGAAAAGGAGTTCAGTGCCGAGCGCAAGCTCTTTCTCGCATCGGCGGCACGCGGTCGGCCACTCATTCGCGGCAGGGTCGGCCGATCCGTAGAGTTACGCCACGGCGGCAACCTTTATAAGCTCGAGGTGTTTCGCTACAGCGCGGAGCTCTATCGGGTTGACGTCGATGGGCATTCGCTGCGTTTGCAGGTCGAGTCATTGGGGAAATTTGAGCGACGCGTCTCGTGCAGGAACCAGGCGTATCGCGCTCTCAGCGTTCACGACGGCGTCGCTTACATGATCGAGATCGACGGAATCCCGCACCGCGTATCGCATGACGATGGCGGCATGGTACGGGCGCCGTCACCTTCTGTCGTCGTGTCCGTAAAGGTGAAGGCCGGTGATTCCGTCACGCAGGGCGATACCCTTGCGATCCTCGAGGCGATGAAGCTGGAAATGCGAGTGGCATCGCCGTTCACGGGTACCGTACAGAGCGTGATCGTCGCGGAAAACGAGCAGCTGGATGCCGGTGCACCGATACTCAGACTCAAGCCCGAAGGCAGCGGCGAAGATCAGCGCGGAATAGACCGGCTGATGTTCGGTGATTACGCGCAGGAATCGGATCGGGAGCTGTCCATCGAGGCACGTTGCCGAGTGCGTATGGAAGAGCTGCAACAACTGATTCTTGGTTACGATGTCCGGGCAAAGGACGCCGAGCGCCTGATCGCCGAACGCGGGGAGCTTTGCACTGATTTGCGAGCTGACGATGCGAACCTGCGCGCAGACGAAGACCTGCTCCTGAGATGTTTCTCGGACGCCTGCGCCCTGTCCCATCGACAGCCGTCGCCCGGGCTTGGGTACACCAGCTTACCGACCGTAACCCGACCCTCGCGTCAGCAGTCTCTCTTTACTTACCTGCGAGCACTGGAACTCAAAGGGGCCGGTCTGTCGCGACAGTTCATCGAAGACCTTAAACGTGCACTGTCACACTACGGTATTGACGACCTCAAGCCGACGCGACGCCTTGAGGAGGCTCTGCTCTGGATACACAAAGCTCACTCGCGCGTCGAACGGCAAATTCCGGCGGTGCTTTCGATCCTCGAGCGCCGGTTGCGCCACATAGACGCGTTGCTGAAATACGCCGACGACGAGTTGCGCGTGCTCCTGGAACGATTGGTAAATGCGAGCCGCGGTCGCTACCCGGCTATTTCGGATCTGGCTCGCGAAGTGCTTTATGAATACTTCGACAAGCCGTTCTTTGATGCCAAGCGGCAACAGGTCTACGCCGAGGCGAGAAAACAGATCGATTATCTCATCGCCAATCCGAACGCAGCGGATCGCGAGGAGTACATAGAGGCGTTGGTGCATTGTCCCCAGCCACTGATGACGGTGTTATCCAATCTTCTCAACAGCGGAGAAGACCAGACGGGCGAACTTGTCATCGACTGTCTCACGCGGCGCTTCTACCGGATCCGGCAGCTCGAGTCACTGCGCATACTGCAAAACGACGGTCATCCGTTCGTAACCGCCGAGTACGATCACGACGGCAAGAGGGTCACTCTGATCACGACGCATGCCCACTACGAGAAATTTGTCGACATTGGGAGGTTGACTGTGCCGGTCGTGCGTGATGCCCCACCGCATCATGACGTCGTTCTGGATTTCTACATTCATCGAGAACAGGCGGAAGAAAGCGAGGAAGACACGCTGGAATATGTGCGACAGGCACTCGACGCCATTCCGTTCCCACGCGCCATCCGACGAATCGTCACATCCGTGAGGATACCGGGCACAGGGCTCGGCATTAGCGGGCAGCGTTTTTTCACATGGCGACCGTCCGACAGCGGGTACTGGGAGGAGACTTCCCATCGCGGACTTCATCCGATGATGGCGAAGCGTCTTCACCTGTGGCGTTTCGAAAATTTCGACCTGGAGCGCCTGCCTTCGGTTGAAGACGTGCATTTCTATCGCGCCACGGCAAAGGAAAACCCGAGAGATGAACGTCTCTTCGCCGTTGCCGAGGTTCGCGACCTCACGCCCGTACTCGATGAAGACGGGAAAATTGTGGGTCTGCCCTACCTCGAGCATATGTTTCAGCAAGCACTTGCCGGCATCCGCGTCTTTCAGTCACAGCGCCCGGATCGGAGACGTCTTCACTGGAACCGGGTACTCCTTTACATCTGGCCACCGCTGGATTTCAGTTTGGCGGAACGCAGCAGGATGATTCGCAAATTACTGCCCGCAACCCGGGGTCTGGGGCTCGAGCAGGTCCGAGTGTGTGGCCGCATGAAGCGCAGACTCAATGAAGAGCTTCGGGACACGATCGTGCAGATCTGGAACCCGGCCGGTCACGGTCCGACGATCGAGTTTCTCGACCCGAAGCCGCATGCGATGAGGCCCTTGTCGCCCTATCGCCAGAAAGTTGTCAAGATGCGACAACGTGGGCTGACGTATCCCTACGAGATCATCCGGATTCTTACGCCGGATAACGAAGACGAATCGGATTTTCCGCCCGGCACCTTTGCCGAGTATGACCTGACGGATGAAGGGCAACTCGAGCCCGTCGACAGACCGTACGGTGGCAATACTGCGAACGTCATCGTCGGCGTGATTAGGAATATCACGGAGAAATATCCTGACGGTGTGACCCGGGTAATGATCCTCGGTGATCCGAGTCGCGGCATGGGCGCTTTGGCCGAGCCCGAATGCTCGCGCGTCATAGCCGCCCTGGATCTGGCAGAGGAGATGGGCGTGCCGGTGGAGTGGTTCTCAGTTTCTGCGGGCGCCAAGATCGCGATGGATAGCGGCACCGAGAATCTCGACTGGACGGCGAGAGTGCTGCGGCGTGTTATCGAATTCACACAGGCGGGCGGTGAGGTAAACGTCATCGTGTGCGGCATCAATGTCGGCGCCCAGTCCTACTGGAACGCCGAGGCCACAATGCTGATGCACACCCGCGGCATCCTGATCATGACGCCACAGGGCACCATGGTACTCACCGGCAAGCAAGCCCTCGACTACTCGGGAGGCGTCTCCGCTGAGGACAATCTTGGAATTGGCGGCTACGATCGCATTATGGGCCCTAATGGCCAGGCACAATACTGGGCGGCCGACCTTGAGAACGCATGCGCGATCCTGCTGCAGTACTACGATCACACTTATTGCGTGAACGGCGAGCGCTTTCCTCGAAAGATCGTATCTGCGGATTTGATCGAGCGCGACATTACTGAATACGCCTACGCGGCTGGAGCTGACGAAGATTTCAAGACCATTGGCGAGATCTTCTCCGACAAATTCAATCCCGGGCGCAAGAAGCCTTTCGAGATCCGGCATGTGATGCGCGCCGTGGTCGATCAGGATCGTGAACCGTTGGAACGTTGGTCGGCGATGCGCGATGCGGAGATCGGTGTCGTTTGGGATGCGCACCTCGGCGGGCGGCCGATTTGCCTGATCGGCATCGAGTCAAAACCGGTGCCGCGCGCAGGCCTCGTGCCAGCCGATGGACCCGATCAATGGACCGCCGGAACCCTGTTTCCACGTTCGTCGCGCAAAGTGGCGCGTGCAATCAACGCCGCATCCGCTAACCGGCCTGTGGTCGTGCTGGCCAACCTGTCCGGCTTCGACGGATCACCCGAGTCGATGCGCGAGTGGCAGCTGGAGTACGGTGCCGAGATCGGGCGAGCCGTGGTCAACTTTCGGGGCCCCCTGGTTTTTTGCGTTGTGTCTCGCTATCACGGCGGAGCATTCGTCGTATTTTCCAAGGCTCTTAACGCGAACATGGAGGTTGCCGCTCTGGAGGGCGCTTACGCCTCCGTAATCGGTGGAGCGCCGGCCGCCGCCGTCGTGTTTGCCAGAGATGTGAAGCAAGAGACAGATACGGATCCACGCGTGGTTGGATTAAAAAACGAACTCAAAGCGGCGGAGGGGTCGGAGCGTGTTCGCCTGCTTGCCGAACTCGACCAGACAATCAAACTTGTGCGGGCCGAAAAGCGTGGTGCGCTGGCCGAGAAATTCGACACAGTACACTCGGTGCAGCGCGCCATGGACGTCGGCTCCATCGATCACGTCATCGCCCCGAGTCTATTACGTGCCTATCTGGTCGATGCCGTTGAGCGGGGCGTCGAGCGCGAGATCCGTGGCGCGATAAGTGCTGCACCCGGGCAGCATGCGGCTGCTTCATGAACTGGGTTTACTACACAATTCAGGATTGGCATTCAGTCCCTGTGAGGCTTGACTGGTTGACAGCCGGTGAGCGGCTGCGCTTTGACGATTTTCGTTTTGAGAAACGCCGCCGCGACTGGTTGCTGGGTCGCTGGACCGCCAAGATCGCTCTCCTTGGAACTGCGAATATGCCGCGCTTCGAGATCGGTCGCTTCGAGATCGCATCGGCGCCGGACGGCGCGCCGCTGCCGTTGCTGGACGGCAAACCCTACAAAGCAGGACTCAGTCTGAGCCATAGCAACGGTCGCGCTTTTTGCACAGTTTCGGTGGACACAATGACACTGGGATGTGATGTCGAACTGGTCGAGACACGCAGCCCGCGATTCGTTGAAACATTTTTCACTGCCTCCGAGCGTGAGCAGGTCGAATGCGCGGACCCCGGATTTCGAGATGCGTTGATTACGATGATCTGGAGCGCCAAGGAGAGCGCACTCAAGGCGCTGCGCCACGGTCTCACTGCCGATACGCGGAGCGTGGAAGTAATTACTGTCGGCGAGCATGCAGACGCAGCTTGGCAGACCGCCGAGGTAGTTGCAGCGGATGCGGGAACCTTCAGCTGCTGGTGGCGTGTGGACGGTCGGTGGATCCTGAGTATGGTTGCGCGCGCGCCTGTCGCGATGCCGGCGGCTCTGCAACCCGGCCAGCGCATCCGCATGCCGCGAACACCCGTATCAACCGGTCACGGGGCGCTGCAACTATGACGTTCGCCGGCTGGCAGAAAGCCCTTGCCGGTAGATATTCGGTCAGGCTGGTTGTTGCAGCCACGCTTTAAGCTGCGCATACACGTCGGGGTGATACAAGAGTTCGTGATGCCTCATCCGGTATCCAACCCATTGACGATCCTTCGGAATTGCCAGCGTTCGCGTGACATCGCGATGCCGTCCGAGTGCGCTGTCGAGCGGCACGAGGCCGTCTCCGACCAATCGCTCGCTCAATAGGCTGCGCTTTGCAGCGCGCACCGCCGCCGCCGCATAGCTCTTCACGCCCGAAGGCAGAGGTACCGCCTGTTCGCCCGCCGAGATAGCGCCGTGGCGCAAATCAGTGATACCCGCGCTACGTGCGCCGCTTATGCGCGTGAACGGCATCGAGTAAGGGCTCAAAGCCATTAGAAGATCGAGGCCATGGCCGCCGCGCTCCAGCGGTGCTCCGTGATGCGGCGTACCAAGAAAGACGAGCTTGCGAAGATACTTTGGCCATGTGTGCCCTGCCGCGCGACCATGATGACAGGCGCTGCGAGCAACAAGCCCTCCCATGCTGTGACCAATTATCACGAGTTCCTCGACCGGCGGCGTCCAGTTCCGGATCAACGTTTCGAGCAGCTCTGCAAGCACGCGTCCGTTGCTCGCGATAGCCAAGCCGCTGTTATAGCGTAAGTAGAGCGGCAAATACCCGAGATCATCGGCAAGCGCAGCTCCGTGGTCGTGTCCATCGCAGTTCCATTGTCGGTCGTTCATGCAGAGCCCGTGCACAAGCACCAGGAGCTTGCTCCGTGGTAACACGTCACCGTGCTGCTCGAAGACGCTCGTCGGATCGCGGAGGTCGACGCGTCGACCTTGATAGCGCAGGCTCATGTCAATGGCGAGCGGGTTATTTGTCCGTGAAAGGTAATCGCCAATCACACCGTTCGCCGCCGATCGGTATGCGTCCCGGACTGGCGAGGACTCGCCCTCAGGCAGCAACCCTGTCACAGGCGCAAGACTCGTATCGATGGCCTGACCAACGAGGCCAACGGCCCCTCGAACACAGCGATATACGAGGCCGGTAATGCCGCTCGTGCGATTCGACGCCGAAGCGCCCAACGGTCCTGGCCGCGATTGTATGGTGCGGTGCATCTTTTCGACGATGTCGGTGATGCTCTCCGTAGCATCGCAGGCCATGCTCACCACGCCACGGAGATCCGATATATTTGTGCGGTTTGGGGCCGACATGCCAGCTATCCTACGTTGTTGCAAGACTAATGGCTGTCTATTTTCAGGACGCTTCGTGCGAAGTGGGTCGCCTGGCCGATACGAGGTGCGCATCTGCCGGAAACTCATCAACTTGTATTACACGTGCCACGCGCTTCAGATGGTCTCTTAGCTTCGCACCATCGAGTTCAACGATATCGCCCGATTCGATGGCCGCCGTAATCGCGGCATCCCCGGCAGCACCGATGAGCGACCGGCGTGTTGACTTGACCACCGCCGCCTTGATTGGCGCAACCTGCTGCGAGCTGCTCAGCGCTATCTCCAGCAATCCAACCGGATCACTCTCGTCATGGTTTACAAACGAGCCCGCAGTCAGTCGGTCCCGAGATTCTGATGGCTTCATTAATAACCTGGCGACTGCATGATCCAGCCGATCGTTGTTCGCCTTATAAGGGCGTCCGAACGGAAAGACCATTGCCTTCAGCACCCGCCCGGCGAACCGGGATTGAAAATTCTCAGAGATCGAGATCAGGCTTTCCTGCATGACGTATAGAGAGTCATCAAGGGCCCACCGCACAAACGGCAGATCGGCATCGGGGCTGCCGTTGTCATGGTGTTGTTTGAGTACCGCCGAAGCCATGTACAAATGGCTGAGGACGTCTCCGAACCTTGCCGACAGACGTTCCTTGCGTTTCAGCGCCCCACCCAGCGTCAACATTGCAACATCTGCCAGGAACGCGAAAGCGGCGCTCATGCGCGAGAGTTGCCGGTAATAGGGCTTGAGACCACCGGCATCCGGTGCGCGCGTGAATCGCGCCCCTGTCAGGCCGAAAACGACGGTCCGGACTGCGTTACTGATCGTAAATCCAATGTGCCGGAATATCATGTCATCGAAACGTACGAGTCCCGCCTGTTTATCGGGATTTGCCACCGCCTGCATTTCCTCGAGCACGTACGGATGACATCGTATGGCGCCCTGACCAAAGATGATCATGCTCCTCGTCAGGATGTTGGCGCCTTCGACGGTAATGGCTACAGGTAACGCGCGGTAAAAGTTTTGCAGATAGTTGCTTGGGCCGTCGCAAACGCCGCGACCGCCATGAATGTCCATTGCATCATTGAGCACCTGGCGTGCACCTTCGGTATTGTGATACTTCAGAATTGCCGATAAGACTGACGGTTTCTCGCCCAGATTCAGCGCCACGGCTGTCATCCGTCGTGCAGCATCCATGCGGTAGGTCAGTCCGCCAATTCGCGCAAGCGGCTCCTCGATACCCTCAAACCTGCCAATCGGCATATTGAACTGTTCGCGCAACTGCGCATACGCGCCAGTCGTAAGGCTGGTTAACTTGCCTATCGACGTGCCGAGCGCCGGCAGCGAAATCGCGCGGCCAACCGACAGGCAGTTCATTAACATCGTCCAGCCGTTGCCGACCTGAGTCTGACCGCCAATGACCCAGCTCATCGGAATGAAAACGTCCCTGCCCGCGTTCGGCCCGTTCTGAAATGCCCCACCCGGCGCGTGCCTTGCACCGATGGTCACGCCGTCTGTGTCGGACGGCACCAGTGCACACGTAATACCGAGATCCTTTTTGTCGCCCAGCAATCCATCCGGATCGCTAGCTTTGAATGCGAGTCCGAGCACGGTGCAGACCGGGCCCAGGGTAATGTAGCGCTTCTGCCAGTTGGTGCGAAAACCCAACGTCTCTTTGCCATCGTGCATTCCCTTGCAAACAACTCCGGTGTCCGGCATTGAGCCCGCATCGGAACCGGCGTGCGCGTTCGTCAATCCAAAAGCAGGAATGTCCTGCCCACGTGCGAGTCTCGGGAGATAATGTTGTTTTTGACTATCGGTACCGTAGTGCAGGAGTAGTTCACCCGGACCGAGCGAATTGGGAACCATAACCGTGACCGCGGCAGACAAACTGCGTGTTGCAATTTTGGTAACGACTTCCGACTGTGCGTATGGGGAAAACTCCAGCCCCCCGTATTCTCTCGGAATGATCATCCCGAAAAATTGCTTCTCTTTTAGAAACCGCCAGACCTCCTCTGGCAAATCGTTGAGTTCATGTGTTATGTGCCAATCGTCGAGCATGTGACATAGCTCTTCGACCGGGCCGTCTATGAATTCCTGCTCCTCATTCGTGAGTTTCGCAGCCGGGAACTGCAACAGCTGATTCCAGTCCGGCCTGCCGCTACATATCTCGCCATCCCACCAGATCGTACCGGCATCAATAGCGGCTTGTTCTGTGCTGGACATTGGCGGCAGCACTGATCGAAACCAACGGAAAATGTGACTGCTGATGAGCCGCCTGCGCACCGGCTTCAGGATCAATACTGCCGCGACGCCGGCCAGTACGAGCCATGGCAAAAGAGATATGCTACCTGCTGCCAATTGCGCCAGTGCCAGGCCGACGGCAGCCGCAGCCGCCCAGACCATCAAGCTTGCGCGGCGGTATGCGAGAAAAGCCGCGCCACCCATAAAAAGGAGAACCCATAACGTTGTTTGCATCGTTGCTACCGCTCAGAATTTAGTGCCGAAAATGTACCCATAAACTATGTGCTGACACGGAAATCGCGTCAATTCTGAGATGTACCTAGACACGTGAGCTTTGGGTTACGGCCTCACGAAGGCAACACGACGCGGTTACGGGCTTACCGGCAGTTTGATGTGTTTGGGCCCAGGTAACGCGGAGTCGGAAATGCGGGCGGAATAGCGCGAACATAGGCGAAACCACAGCTCCCCCAGCCGGGTGTTCCTGTCGCGTAAACAATGAAAGCAACATTGCCAAACATCTGAAATTGGAATTCGTCACCGAGTGTGAGTTGTGCGGCGAGCGCCATGCCTGGCGCATCCGGATAGCCACCCACCATGGTAATGGCCTGGCCCTCCATCTGAATCGGGTCGTTGGGGGCCAGCTGCTGCGTGCGCGACACGGAATGCGCCAGAGTGGCTGTGGCCTTGAGGCCGCCGACGATCCCCTGAAGGGATGCTTCTCGAGCGCTGCTTCGCAAGTCCACGAATTTTGGTACCGCAAACGCCGCGAGAATGCCCAGAATCGTGACGACCACGACAAGCTCGATCAGAGTGAATCCCGAGCTGCTAATGGAATTCTTCATCACACGTATTTTAGGGTGCGTACTACCGCATGTTTGCGACCCATCGCACAGTTTTTGCCTTCTGAAACGCCCGTTGCTGAAACTGCCGTACTGTGCATAACAGTGAACAGCTCAATCACGCGAATCTCACGCGTCGCATTTCCAATCCTTCGATGGCGCCGATCTCGACATCCGTCGCGGCAAAACGTCAGAGACTCGTAAGCCCGGTCAGGCTCGACTACAATCTGGTTATCAAGGATGCAAAGTTGTCTCGCCCGTGGGTAATATCTCGCTGTTTTTTTTGGAGTTGCGGCGACGCCATGTTTTTCGCGTGGCAGGCATCTATCTAGTCACGGCCTGGATCATCCTGCAGGTCGCGGATCTTGCATTTGCATCCTTCGGCATACCAACGCCGGGAATGCGCTTTGTCTGGTTCGCGCTAATCGCCTGTTTCCCGCTGGCCATCGTCTGGGGCTGGCGCTACGACATCACCCCCAGAGGCATTGTGCGGACTCCGCCGGCTGCGGGCGGTGAAACCATTGAGCTCAAACTCCGGGCACCGGATTTCGTCATCATCTCCGCTCTGGCAGGCATCGTACTTTTTGTACTGGCTGGCACAGCAAATGAGATCTGGCGCCTGCCGCAGACGATCGACGATCGATACGCACTGAATCGCAACATAATTTCCTCGATCGCGGTCCTGCCGTTCGAGAACCTGTCAGGCGATTCATCCGACAACTACCTGTCCGCCGGCATGCACGACGCACTCATCACGAGCCTGGCCAAGATCACTGCATTCAAGGTCATATCGCGAACGTCTACCTTGCGCCTGCCGAAAACATTGACGATTCCGGAAATCGGCGTGCGGCTTGGCGTCGACAAGATCATCGAAGGGACAGTGACGCGCGACGAGGACGATGTGCGCATCAACATTCAGCTCATCGATGCGGAACGCGAAGAACATATTTGGTCAGAGAGTTACGTGCGCTCATTTGACAGCCTCGTCGCTCTGCAGGGCGAGATTGCAACATCGGTCGCGAGTGCCGTGACGGTGCGGCTGACGCCCGAGGAAATGCAGCGCCTGGACTCACGCGGCGAAGTGAATCCGGACACGTACGACACCTATTTGCGTGCCATGTATCGGATCCGGCGCGAAACGGGCAAAGGTATGCAGGAAGCCATGCAATTGCTCATGGACACTGTCGAAAACGATCCAACGAGCGCGCTGGCCTGGGCCGGGCTTGCCTACGGCTACGGAGAGCTTGGGCACAGCCCGTTTCCCGAAAAAGACGCCTACCCGCGCGCGAAGGCGGCCGCCGATCGTGCGATTGAGTTGGATCCGGACCTGGCAGAGGCGCACCTTGCCGTTGCCATGTACAGGATGTACTACGAATGGGACTTCGCGGCGGCCGAACAGGCGCTCGAACGAGCTATTCAAATAAGTCCGAGCCTCGTCAACGCGCATTATCACCTCGCCTGGCTTTTCGAGCTTTACAAGAACGATGAAGATGCCATTCGTGTGGGCGAGTTGACCAAGGAACTCGATCCGCTTTCGCCATTCTACAGCGGTTGGCTCGCAGAACAGTATCGTGACGCGGGCATGTTCGACGAAGCTATAGACGAAGCCGAAGCTACGCTTAAGCTGCGGCAAAACTATCCGGTAGCAAACCTCGTGCTCGGTCAAACCTATGCAGATCTGGGCGAGTTCGACAAAGCGATCGAGTATCACGAGAGACTGAAAGACAATTACTACTGGTCCTTCGCGCTGGCCGCGACGCTCGGCGCTGCCGGTCGAATCGAAGAAGCGCTCGAGATTGCAAAAAAATATGAGAAGAACGGCGATGCATTGGTGCTGGTTCTGATCTACGCTTCAGCGCGGGATTACGACACAGCCTACACGTGGCTGTTAAAGGCCCGGGAAGACAAGATTCCATGGTATCCATGGCTGCTGAAATGGTATCCGCAGACGCGCGGTTTTCACGACGATCCGCGCGTTGT
>CAMYMP010000279.1 GCA_947259435.1 uncultured Woeseiaceae bacterium | reverse complement strand
AAACGGCGGTGTCGTTCCGCCCATGCGCAAATTGATCTCGATCGCATGCACGGCCCAGGTCGCATTGTCGCGCGAGGCCAGGAAGTCAATGGCGAAACGCCCGATAACACCGTGCCGGCTCAATACCCTGGCGATCTTTCCCGCCTCGTCCTGCAGCAATGTTCGGTAATCGTCGTCAGCCGGAAACCGGCAGCCGAGATACGCCTGGCCCGTGGATCCACCGAGAACCTGCTCGTGACTCGACACGAGATGCGCCTTGCCGTCCGGCAGTATGCGCATCTGTACGCTCGGCGATCGTGTTTCCTGCGCTGCGATGAGTTCCTCGACAATGCCACCCATCGCAACGAACTTGCGCATGAAGTTTTCATGGGTCTCGTTACCGGACAGCCAGGACAAGCTGTGCAGCTGCTCGCGGAGTTCATCTTCGCTCGCTGCGGCCGGCGGATAGCTAAAAACGGCGTTGCCTTCACCGCCGAAACCCTCGTTGATCTTTACGACCGCCCGTTCGATCTGCGGGCGCTGCCCACGCAGCTCCAGCAAAGCGCGCACGATGTCGTCCTCGCTGTGCAGGTCCTCGAAACCCGCAGGATGATTGACGCCAGCCTCGGCAAAGACTTTGCGGTTGCCCGATTTGGTGCCGAAGTGCAGCAGATCCGGGTCGAGCCCGTTCAGCGGGATACCGAGACTGATCGCGAGGCGGCGCTCGAGTACCGTGGAGTTATAACAGGTCAGGTACGCTCTGTGCGTATCGCCGATGTACTTCTGCAATCGCGCCAACACGAAAGGCCGCTCGAGAATTTTCTCGGACAACGGCCGCGGGCTCGAGTCAAGGACGGATACCATGTGCAGGCGCCTGCGGGCGTGACTGGCCGGTACATTGTCGAGCAGCTGCAGATAGTAGTCGACGACGTCAGGGTGGACCGGCTGGCTCGTCAGGTAGATCAGGCGGGCGTTCGGGTTACGCAGCCGGATCAGGGCGAACATGAGCCTTTCTTCGTAGAAGGCCGCGCCCGTAACTTTGGCCAGTTCCTCCTGATTGACGCTCAACGATGGCACGATGACCGACGTGTGCTCGTAAGAAGCATCCTGCTGCAGTTCATGCCAGACTTTCCCGAGTTGCTGCTGCAGTTCTTTGAACTGTGCGGCTTCGCCGTCCGACGCGCTCATGCTGCGTGTACCTTGAGTCTCTCGCCAATGTCATCGAGGATATGTCGTAGCTGGTCGTAGTCGGGGTGGCGCACCCGGAGCCAGGCATTCGCCATGTAGCCGGCCTCGACCGGCTGTGTCGGCGTACCCGGATCGGGCAGGTGCGCCGCTACGATGCAGTCGCCGTGTTTCTCGTGAACGTAGTCGACGCCCGAATAGCCACTGATGCGGCCGTCCCGGTCCGGCCGCAATGCGATCATCCCGGCCGCATATCGGCGCGATGGCGGCGTGTGCGTGTGGCCGCGCGTCAACGCAGAGGCCCATTCGAAATACAAATCGAATTCGTTCGCGGCGTTGTAAACATCCCACTGGCCTACGCCGGGCGGCCGACAGCCGATCTCGGAGAATTTGAGGCCCTTCGGCCCAAAGAACCACTCCATATGCGTCGCCGACGTGCCGATGTCGAGGATCTTGATGACCTTGCGCGTCATCTCGCGCACTTCCTCGTATCCGGGCGCGTCAATACGATTCGTGGTCACCATTTGCGGCGAAATCCAGCGCTCGCGCATCGCTTCGAGGACGTTCGGATAGTAGTGCGTGATGAACTCGTGCGAAACGTCTCCGCCGATCGTCAGCGTATCGATGTAACCCTCGTGACCTTCGATGAACTCCTCGATGGCTACCGCACTGCCGTCCGCCAGCCCACACTCGTTGATTATGCTTTCCAGGCCTTTCGCATCGCGCACTTTGTAAGTGCCGGACGCACCCGCGCCGGCCGGCGGTTTGATGATCAGCGGAAAGCCGACGGCCGCTGCAAAATCACGCGCATCCTGCGGCGTTTCGGCGCGCGTCGATTGTGCGCAAGGAATACCGGTCTGACGCAGGACTTCTTTCATCGCCGGTTTGTCGCGACAAAGGTATGCGGTCCTGGTCGACGTGCCCGGGATACCGGTGGCCTCGCGCACTGTGGCCACTGGCATGATGTGGGCTTCGATCGTCGCTTCGACCCGGTCGACCCAAAGCTGTCCCTGAATCAGCTGCACGGCTTTGAGCAGCGACGGTTCATGAACGACCGAGCGAACCTGGACGTAGTCGTGCAGCCAGCCCTTGACCTCATTGTCCAGGTAGTCGAGCGGACGCTCGCCGATGCCGATTACGTTCGCGCCGGCAGCGTGCAGCGCGCGAACGAATTCGCGCTGATTGTGCGGAAACGAAGGTTCGATAAAGATGATGTTCATGAGCCCGATAAGCGGCGGAATAGCTTCACGTACTGCTCCCCCTGACGTTGCCAGGAAAAATCCATTGCCATGCCGTTGTGCATGATCTTTTGCCAGAGCGTCCGGTCTTCGAAAAGATCGAGCGCCCTGAGTATCGCCCAGGCAAGACCCGCTTCGTCGTAGTCGCGAAACAGGATTCCCGTGCCGGTGCCGGCAGCGGGGTTGACGAGCTGCACCGAGTCGGCGAGGCCGCCGGTTTCACGAACGATCGGTATCGTGCCGTATTTGAGACTGTACATCTGATTGAGGCCGCACGGCTCATAAATTGACGGCATCAGGAACATGTCGCTGCCGGCCTCGATCCAGTGTGCGAGCCTTTCGCTGTAGCCGCGATAAAAGCTCACGCGACCGCGTGCCGCACGTTGCAAGGATTCGAAAAACAGCTCGAAGCGTGACTCGCCGCTGCCGAGCAAGGCGAGTGAAAAGTCGTGCCGTGCCAGAAGCGCGGGCAGGACGCGCTCCATCAGGTCGATGCCTTTCTGTCCGACGAGCCGACTGACGAAGCCGATCAGCGGCTGATCCGCAGCACCGGCGAGGCCTAGTTCGCGCATCAGTTCCCGTTTGCAGACGGCCTTACCGCGGAGGTCCTTGCTCGAAAATGTCTGCGGTATCAGCGCATCCGTTTCGGGGTTCCACTCGTCGTAGTCCACACCGTTAAGAATGCCCAGCAGCACGTCGCTTCGGGCCCTGAGAATATCGTCGAGCCCCATGCCGTACTCGCTGCCCTGTATTTCGCGCGCATAGGTCGGGCTCACGGTTGTCAGCACGTGAGCGAAAAGGAGCCCGGTCTTCATGAAGTTGATCCGCCCCTGTGAAAGGTCGTCCTGATGCAGGCGATGCTCGTCGTTACCGAGATTCAGGTCGCCGATGATGTCGGCGCTGAAGATGCCCTGATAGCCGATGTTGTGAATCGTCAGCACCGAGCGGGTCGTGGCAAACAGCTTGTCCCACGAGTAGATCGTTTGCAGGTAAAGCGGAATCAGCGCCGTATGCCAGTCGTGACAGTGAAAGATGTCCGGCGCAAAGCGCATGTGCTGACACATCTCGATCGCGGCCCGAGACAACAGCAGGAATCTCAGGTGCTCGTC
>CAMYMP010000278.1 GCA_947259435.1 uncultured Woeseiaceae bacterium | reverse complement strand
ATTTGACGCCTTTCCTCGCGATCGGCATACCGCTCATTGCTTGTTATTCCACGAAGAACCCAGGACGCATGTGGATCGGATGGAATCTCCGAGCCAGAAGCGATATCGACCCCTACCACCGCTGGCAGTGGCTCACCAACTATCACTTCCATTTCGGTGACACGCCAGAGGCCTGTCTCACCGCCAATGAACGAAAACAATCGCGCAGGCATATCAACTTTCCTCAATAAGGTCTTACTGTTAGCGGTTAGGTGCGAGCCGTATCACGGCGAAGTGTCCCAGTGAGCCAATTCTTCGAAATTCTCATGGCACCTCGCCTGTTTTTATGGTTTTTTGGAATCAACCGACTCGATTCCGGCTTTGATATAGGAGCAGTCTAGTCCAAATTTTCTTTGTCCGCTTTGGGTCTTTAGCGGAAATTATAGCCTGAACCAGGAGACCGTCGCCTTACGGCCAGAAGCGGTCGTTCGCGAGCGAGTTAAATTGAATTACAGGTCTGAGAATGGTGCGACGTTCGGACCGACAACCCCGCTTTCAAACCACCTGAGAACTTGCGGCAACAGGCTAACCAATTCCTCAACCAGCGCGTCACATCTCTCTCTGTCATCGGCAAAAGAGTCATACCTAAAGTAGTCCTTCGGCGAACTGCTCGGGATTGTCGTCGCCAACAATCGCGCGCGTGCCCCGGGATCGGTGTAAGCCACATCGATCTTCGCTTCGGGCACTATCTCGCCCCAGGATGTCTGCAGGTCACCAGCGTCGCACTCCGCAAACTCGAGAAAAAAACCGCCTCCCCATTTATCGTGCTCCAAGTTAACAAGCTCAAGGCGGCCGTTCCGTTTGCGTTGGAAATGGGGATACCTGATGCTGAATCCCTCCTTCGCCATGGCGGGCTCCAATATCTTCTTTGTTGAGGTCCGAAGCTTGCTCGCCATCGCCAGATTTACTCTCTATCTCGACCGTCCGGATTGGGTCAGTCATTAGCGGCCCTTCAGACCAATATTAGCCCAATGTCCGTTTTCGGGGGTAAAGCAGACATTCAACCAGTTGCTCGCATGCACAAAAAAGCCCGGCACAAGGCCGGGCTTTCGGTTTCTTGGTAGCGGGGGCGCGCTTTGTACGTTAGCAACGTCCGCTAGTCCCTTGATCGTAATGAAAGTGCCGCTAATGGCTAGTTCGGGAGCCCCTTCTTTTGCAGCCTTGAGGCAATGGAGTGATCCTCACTGCTGCGGCGGGCCGTAATAGCCGCTCTTGTCGGCCGCTTTCTCTCGCAGTAGCTGCGCTCCCTCGATGACGCGTAAGTCAAGACCGTCTCCGCCCGCATCAATGTGTGCGAGCAGCGCGTTACGCATGCGCGGGTCCCAGTATGTCCGCAAATGGTTGCGCAGCCCTTCATGAGCGCGCTCGGGCGGGTAAGGCGCAAAGAAGTCGCCAATCTGGTTTGCCATCGTGATCAAGCGCTCCAGATCGATGACGGCACCCGCAGCGGCCAGCCGCTCGTCGTCGTTCATGTTCAGACTTCCTCCGCCACGGCGATCTCTTGCGCCGCGCGTGTGACGCTCGATTCTGCGCGCCGCTGTTTGGGCGACGTGACCTTTGCCACTTCCACCGCTGTAACCTTGTACTCGGGACAGTTCGTGGCCCAGTCGGAAAGGTCGCTCGTCACAGCATTGGCTTTGGTTTCCGTGTGGTGGAATGTCGTATAGATCACGCCTGGATTCACGCGTACGGATTCCACGACTTTAAGCCGTGTCGAGCCAAAACGACTGGTGATCGTGACGCTGTCACCATCGTGCAAGCCGCGAGTTTGCATATCGCCGAGAGACATTTCCAAAACGTCTTCGGGATGCCATTGCGAATTCGCGGTGCGGCGCGTCTGCGTGCCGACGTTGTACTGACTCAGGATGCGGCCAGTGGTCAGGAGCAGAGGATACTGCTCATTAACCCGCTCGCGCGTCGGAACAAACCCTGTAAGCATGAAGGTCCCGAGACCGTTGGCCCTGGGAAACTGCTCCGTGTGCAACACTTCGGTGCCCTCGGGCGCGGCCGTGTTGACTGGCCACTGCGCCGACCCGACGCGGTCGAGCAGCTCGAAGCTCGCGCCGCTGTACGCCGGCGTCAGGCGCGCGAGCTCCTCGAGCACCTCGCCGGCATGCGCGTATTGGACGTCGTAGCCCATCGCATTCATCAGCTTCACCGTCACTTCCCAGTCCTGATAACCTGCCAGCGGCTCGACGACCTGGCGTACCCGGCCAATTCGTCGCTCGGCGCCTGTAAATGTGCCGTCTTTCTCGAGTGAAGAGCTGCCTGGCAGGAAGACATGCGCAAATTTCGACGTTTCGTTGAGGAACAAATCATGAACAATGACGCATTCCATGTTGCGTAACGCTGCGATTATGTGGTTCTGATTCGGATCGGACTGCACCGGGTCTTCGCCCATGATGTACATGCCCTTGAAGTGTCCTGTCAGTGCTGCGTCGAACATGTTCGGCAACCGCAGGCCGGGCTCACTGTCGAGTTCGACGCCCCACTCGGCTTCGAAGCTTTCGCGAGTCGCATCGTCGGTGACAAAGCGGTAGCCGCTGAAGACATGCGGCCAGCTGCCGAGGCAACTGCCGCCCTGCACGTTGCCCTGGCCGCGCAGCGGGTTCACGCCGACACCTTCACGACCGAACATGCCGCAGGCGAGCCCGAGGTTGCCGAGGCACATGACGCCTGTCGACCCTTGCGAGTGCTCGGTCACGCCGAGGCCGTAATAGATAGTGCTTCGCGGTCCCGTTGCGTAGATCCTCGCGGCGCGCCGAATATCCTCGGGATCGACGCCAGCAATGGGCCCGATCTTGTCAGGTGAGTACTCTTCGCTGCCGACCAGCTCGGCCCAGTGCTCAAACTCCTGCCATTCGCAACGCGACTTGATGAATTCCCGATCGTGCCTGTTCTCGCGAACGATGACGTGGGCGATGCTATTGAGGATCGCGACGTTCGTACCGGGCCGTAGCGCCAGGTGGACATCAGCGCGGCAATGCGGACTGTTGACGGTCTCGGTACGGCGAGGATCGATTACGATGAGCTTCGCGCCCTGACGGATGCGGCGCTTCATCATCGAGCCGAAAACGGGATGACCCTCGGTGGGATTTGCACCGACCACCATGATGACGTCGGCCTGGAGAATGGAATCGAAATGTTGACTCGCAGCCCCGGCACCCACAGTGGCGGAGAGCCCGAACTGGGTCGGGGAGTGACATATGCGTGCGCAGTTATCGATATTGTTGTTGCCGAGCACGGCGCGTACAAATTTCTGAGTAAGAAAGATCTCCTCGTTAGTGCAGCGCGAGCTCGAGACACCACCGACTGAACTGCGGCCGTATTTCCCTTGTATGCGTTTTAGCTCTCTCGCGGCGTGAGCGAATGCTTCGTTCCAGTCGACCTCTCGCCAGGGCTCCTCGATGCTGTCGCGGATCATTGGCGTCTTGATCCGATCGGGATGGCACCAGTAGTCATAGGCGAAGCGGCCCTTGACACA
>CAMYMP010000277.1 GCA_947259435.1 uncultured Woeseiaceae bacterium | reverse complement strand
TCAGCGCTTGCCAATACCTGTCGAATCTCGACAAGGTGACTGTCCAGCCTGTCGAGCTCCTCATCAACGTCGAGCTTCTGCGCAATCAGTGCCAGCTCCACTTCGAGACGCGCCGGGTCAGCATCCACATTGAGACGGTCGATGCGTTCGCGTTGCTTCGCATGCGCGGCTGCCAGCACTTCGGGCATGCGCTCGCGTATCGAGACCGACAGCGCGTCAATGTCGGTGCAGCGCGACTCGAGCATGGCAGCAATTCGCGCGCCCTCACTCGCACGCATCTCGATCATCGCCTGCAAAGCCTGTTGCAGTAATGCGGCGGCCTCTTTGGCTAGCGGTTCGGTATCGATCTCAGACTCTGCAATGACGCCTGGCCACCGCAGGATTTCGATAGCGCTTGGCGCTGCGGTACCGGGCAGCTTCTTGGAAATTTCTGTGACCCGCGTGCCGATCAATTCAACGAGATCGGCGTTAAGCTTCATCTCCGCTCCTTGGTCGAAGTCGCGTCGCAGATGAAGAGCACACTCAACTTTGCCACGCTTGAGCACGGTGGAGACCTGTTGTTTGAAGGCCTGTTCATTTGGCCGCAATTCCTCGGGCAGCCGAAACTGCACATCAAGATAGCGGTGATTGACAGCCCGGAGCTCCCACGTCAGTGTGCCGGTCCCGGTTTCGGCGGACTGCCGTGCAAAGCCTGTCATACTGTGTAACATCGATTCATTGTTAATTAAGTGACCGACGCCCGCAACCGCCATGCAAATCGAATACGCCAAAGTATCCGCATTGGGTGATCGCTCCGACAACCAGGATCGTGCTGCGATCGTAGTGTCGGAGGACGCAGCGCTGATGCTCGTATTCGACGGCATGGGCGGCCATACGGATGGCGCGCGGGCGGCTGAGACCGGACTCAAGGTCGTGCAGGACCTGTTCATGGAAACAACGCTGCCGGTGTTCGACCCGCAGGGGTTTCTCTATACAGCGCTGGCACGCGCCCACGACGAAGTTGTGGAGCTGGGCCAGGAAGTCGCGGTCGATTTCCGGCCGCGCGCAACGTGCGCGATCTGTCTGGTGCAGGAGGATGGTTCGTTCTGGGCGCACATAGGCGACAGCCGCATTTACCAGGTACGCGACGGTCACGTGGTGGCGCGATCGCGCGACCATAGCCATGTAGAAGTTTTGATTCAGGAAGGCGCCATAACAGAAGAAGAGGCACTCGATCATCCGATGCGCAACTTCGTCGAATGCTGTATCGGCGGTGATTCGCCGGTACCCGACATGAGTATTACAGGCAGACAGGAGCTGCGGTCTGGTGATGTGCTGCTTGCCTGCTCCGACGGCTTGTGGTCGGGGCTTGCTGACGATGATGTGGCACAAATCGGCACGCCTGGCGCCAATAATCTTGCAGATAATCTGAAAAAGCTCAGCATTCAGGCTTTGAATGCAAACGCACCCTACAGCGACAATACGACTGGCACCGCGCTCAGGTGGATGGGCGCGTAAGCACGGATTGGAACGTAAATCGTGATCTGGGCCCTGCACGCCGAAAGGACTCAGGCCCCCAAAAGTGGAGAAACCCCCATGCGCCCAAGTGGTCGCAAACCTGATGAGATGAGGCCAGTGCGTTTCACGCCGGACTATACCCGCCACGCGGAGGGCAGCGTACTAACCCAGTTCGGCGGCACAAGCGTACTTTGCACGGCCAGCGTCGAGAACAAGGTGCCGCCATGGATGCGGGGCAACGGCCGGGGATGGGTCACGGGCGAATACGGCATGCTGCCGAGGTCGACGCATACCCGCTCGCTGCGAGAAGCGGCACGCGGCAAACAGAGTGGCCGGACGCTCGAGATTCAGCGGCTTATCGGCAGGTCGCTGCGTGCCATAACTGACCTCGTCGCGCTTGGCGAACGTACCGTAACGCTCGACTGCGACGTCATTCAGGCCGACGGCGGGACGCGGACGGCGGCGATCAGCGGCGCTTATGTCGCGCTCGCGCTCGCGGTGCAGCGGCTGACCGCAAACGGGAAACTGCCCAAGAACCCCCTGCACGGCCAGGTGGCCGCAGTATCTGTCGGCATCTACTCGGGAACGCCGGTACTGGATCTGGACTACGATGAGGACTCGGAAGCTGAAACCGATATGAACATTGTTATGAATGATGCGGGAAACTTCATCGAGGTGCAGGGAACCGCTGAAGGACATGCCTTCAGCAACGAAGAATTCCTGGTGATGCTCGAGTTGGCGAAAAAGGGTGTCGACGAAATCATCGCAGCGCAAGACGCCGTCCTGGCAGGCTAGGCCGGGCTTGCGCAGACTGCCGGACAGGATCGTGGTGGCCAGCAGTAATGCGGGGAAACTGCGAGAGATTGCGAGAATACTCGGTGACCTCGACATTGAAGTCGTGCCGCAATCGGAGTTCGGCGTAAGTGATGCTGACGAAACCGGTGACACGTTTGTCGAGAACGCTTTGATCAAAGCCAGACACGCGGCAGCCGCGACAGGCTTCGCCGCAATCGCCGATGACTCGGGACTTGCAGTCGACGCGCTGGACGGGCGCCCCGGCGTTTACTCTGCGCGGTACTCGGGTCCTGATGGGGATGACGAGAAGAACATCGACAAACTGCTGGCGGAAATGGACGGTGTTCCCGACGAAGAACGTGGCGCGGCATTTCATTGTGTTGCCTGTTACGTGACGCCGGAAGCATCCGAGCCAGTTGTTGCAGCCGCTGAATGGCGCGGCCAAATCCTGCGCGAGCGCCGCGGCGATGGCGGTTTCGGTTACGATCCGGTTTTTTTCGATCCGGAAATCGGCCGCGGCTCGGCAGAGCTGAGCGCAGAGCAAAAAAACGCCCGCAGTCACCGTGGCAAAGCTCTGCGCGAGCTCGCGCAAAAACTCCGCGAATTGGATTCTCGCTAGGGCGCTGACACTGCATGCAGCCGCCCCTGTCATTGTATGTGCATCTGCCGTGGTGCGTTAGCAAGTGTCCTTACTGCGACTTCAATTCGTATGCGGCAGGCAGTGGTGTGCCACAGGACCGCTACGTCAATGCCCTGCTGAGTGACTTGCAGCTCGAAGCCGATCGTGCCGGCGGTCGCGAACTGATCAGCATTTTTCTTGGTGGTGGCACGCCGAGCCTGTTTACGCCGAAGCAAATATCCCGATTGCTCGACGCGGTTGATCGCGACTTCGCAGTTGCCGAAGACGTCGAGATTACGCTGGAGGCCAATCCGGGCACGGTCGAGTGTGGTGACCCGATGGGCTACCGCGCCGCAGGTGTCAATCGGCTTTCGATCGGTGCGCAAAGTTTCGTGCCCGAATCGCTGCAAACGCTCGGTCGCATACACAGTGTCGATGACATTGCTCACGCCGTGGGCGCCGCCCGGGCGGCCGGGTTTACAAACATCAACCTCGACCTCATGTACGGCCTGCCCGGACAAAGTGCCGCTGCTGCAGTCCTTGATATTGAGCGCGCGGTTGATCTGGAGCCGGACAAACCGCCGCTGCTGCAGTCCTTGATATCGAGCGCGCGGCTGATCTGGAGCCAGAGCACCTGTCCTGGTATCAGCTGACTTTGGAACCGAATACGGTCTTTTATGCGCGGCCGCCGGCGGGCCTGCCGGATGACGATCGGAGCTACGAAATTCAGCGTCGCGGCCAGCGACGCCTGGCAGCCCTGGGCTATGAGCAGTATGAAGTGTCCGCCTACGCTCGCGGGGGCCGAACTTCAGTACACAACCTGAATTACTGGCAGTTCGGTGATTACCTGGCGGCTGGCGCCGGGGCGCACGGCAAATATTCAGACGCGACGGGTATCTGGCGATATGCAAAGCCGGCCAACCCAAAGCAATACATGGAGGCGATGGAGCGCGGCACGTGCCCAGCCGCGCTCAAAGCGGTACCGGCAGCGGAGCGGCTTTTCGAGTTCATGCTGAATGCGCTGCGGCTGAGCGACGGCTTCGATGAAGGACTGTTTCATGAGCGAACCGGGCTCGCAGTCGAGGAATTGAGGCAACGGCTCGAGCCAGCCATAAAGAAAGGGCTGATCGCATCTGCGCCCGAGAATTTCTGGCGAGTAACGCCTCTTGGACAGCGTTTCTTGAACGATTTGCAGGCTGAGTTTCTGCAGAATTAGATGGTGGTCTCCGGCCGTGCCGCTGGTTCCTTTATGCACAACACGTCGCGGATGCCTGTATTTTCAGTACATGAGGCGCCCCAATTCACTCTCAGTGTAGAAAAGCACAGCTAACACTCTGATTTTATAACGATTCTCAAAATGGACATAAAGTAGTCATATTAACAACGGTGCTTGGAAATCCGCACCTTAGGTCACTCACTCAATTTTCTTCCACAGACTTATCCACAGGATCTGTGGATAAGCCGGGCGACCCGGCGGGGGCTTGCGGCGCTGCCAGCTTCGCTATATATTACGCGCCCTTTTCGCACTCTCGA
>CAMYMP010000276.1 GCA_947259435.1 uncultured Woeseiaceae bacterium | reverse complement strand
TTGATTTTAAACACTATTTCTTACCGGAGATTCGCGGAGTAGCCAAGAATACCACGTTCCAACAGTTTGTCAGCCGCGGTACCCACGCTGGTGAATCCTTTCAATACCAGTTGCAGACCGATTGAGGAATCGCGAGTTCCATCGCGGGTCGAGATATGGCGGCGCGACACGAGCCTGAGTCCCCAACAGCAGCTCTCATACTCGAAACCGAAAAACTCTTCGAGTGCTTTCTTGTCGCGCAATGAGTAATTGTAGCGGCCAACGAAGTTCCATTGAGAACCGATCGGCCATGACCAGGATACGTCACCCTGTTCGAGCGAGTCGCGGCGGAATCGATAAGCGAGGTTAAGTATTTTGTTGCTAGCCGGACGATACTGCAGGCGAGCTTCTGATCGCGTCGTGCCCCGATCTTTCCGGCCCCACTGATGACCGAAATCGAAATTGAGGTTTTCATACACCAGGAAGCGCACCTCGGCAATGTAATCCGACGATTCTTCCGTAACGAAAGGTTCGCCGGGCAAGGTCACGCCGCTTGAACTCAGGAAACGAGTCTGGCCGACGGTTGCCGTTACCAGTTCGCGGCCAGAGGTTGTATCGAGAACGCGGGACGTAATGCCAAGACTGAGCTGATCGATGTCCGCGACGCGGTCGACGCCGAGAAATCGATTCGTGCGATACAGCGAAACGAGATTGAGGTCGGGCGTAATTGTGTCGAACACCGGCAGGTCGTCCTGATCCCGATGCGGAACATGCACGTACAAAACTCGCGGTTCGAGCGTCTGCACTCTGCCAGCCGACGATCCACCCATCGAGCGTTCGAGAATCATGCCTACGTCGAGACTGGCAATAGGCACGCTACGGCTTGGATCGCTAACCTCACCCGGCAAGGTGTTACTCAGTTCATAACGCGTGTGATCGAGTGTAACGGCTGGTGTGATGAACCAGCCTGGTCGTGAGAACGGGAGTTCAACGCTCGGCGCCACGTTGAGGCGCCAACCGGTTACGCCTACGTCGCGATCGAAATTGACGAGTTCACCATCGATCCCGAATCGCATACCGAGCCATTTTTCCGGCAAGTTGCCACGCATGAGCAGCTGTGGCACGCGGCGGTAAGGCTCATCGACCGGCAGGATCGCGTCATCGATCGTCTGGAAATCCTGTACCTGACCAAACAACGACAGCGTTTCGGTCTGGTAGTCGAAACTCACGCTGCGGTTGAGATGCGTGATACTCGAGATGTTCAGCGTGCCGCCGAGGTCCTCAAAGTATTGGTTGTCCGATACTTCCCGATAATCGATACGATTTCGCCAACCATTTACGAACATCGTACGGTGCCTGAGCTGCAGCAAATAACGTGATTCGTCGAGCATGCTGTCGCTGGCGAGGTATTCGACTTTGGCGCTACCGCCCGATGTATTCGTCAGGTAGCGAAACTGCGTGCCCGTTTGCAGACCCCGGTCGCTCAGCAAACGTGGTGTGATCGTCGCGTCGTAGTTGGGGGCAATATTCCAGTAAAAGGGTGCCGTAATTTCTCGTCCGCCGCGACGTGAGCTGCCCACCTGCGGAGTAAGGATGCCGGACTTGCGCGCGTCTCCTATCGGGAATGAGATGTACGGCGTGTAAAGGACCGGTACACCCTGAAAACGCAGCCGAACTCCTTTTGCGGTGCCGACGCCACTACGCGTGTCGAGGTCGATGTCCTTCGCGAGGAGCAGCCAGTCGTTCGACTTCGGTGGACAGGTTGTGTAACTCACGCCGTCCAGTTCGAGCGTACCGCGCTGATTGATTTCGAGCGCCTCCGCTGCGCCGCGACCACCGTTCGCGTCGAGCATGAAGTTGGCGCCTTCGAACCGGATTCGGCCGAGATCGTAAGCAAACTCCGCACTGTCGGACTCGACTTGCGATCGTGCGTCCTCGTAGCGAACGTTGCCCTCGAGCAAAAGGGCCTTACGTGATACGTCGTACCTGGCGCTATCGGCGCCAGCAAGTTTGTCACCCTGCCGCAGCAGGATGCCACCGGTCATCGATGCGCCCGGTGTATCGCCCATTTGCGCTTGTAATTCACCGACTTCCAGGACGACGGTATCCGGGTTCGCGGCGTCAACCGTCGAAACAGGGGGCTCTGTCGAGATTCGCTCGAGCGGCACATGACATGCGTCCGGCTCTGCGCTGTGCGCATGGGGTATGACCAGCAGGGCACCGGCGATGATCAGATATTTCACAGACAAGATAGTTGTCGGTTTTCAGGGGTATGTTACCTTCGCATAGTTTTGCAGGTGCTTCAACGCGTTACGGAGACCACTGATCAAGCCTTCGAGTTCTGACAGCGACGGCCGGCTGGCCGAATTGAGGGATTGGCTGCGCCGCATTGACGGGCTCTCTGCTGCCGATCCGCAGCCCGCGTCGGAAGATGCCAGCTTTCGCCGGTATTTTCGCTTGCATTCCGGGCGGCAAAGTTACATTGCGATGGATGCGCCGCCGCCGCAGGAGGACTGTCGGCCGTTCATTCGCGTCGCCGGCTATCTGGAAGCGATGCAGCTCAATGCGCCGCGCGTCCTCGAGGCAGATCTCGACAAGGGATTCCTGCTGCTCACCGATCTGGGCTCTGTTCAATTCCTCGAGAAGTCGATCGACAATCTCGAAACCGCGACGCCATTATACCGGGATGCAATGCGCGCACTGAGATCAATGCAGAGTCGCGGAACCGCGTTTCAATCGTTGTTGCCAACTTACGACGAAACATTGTTGCGTTTCGAGTTGTCGTTATTTCATGATTGGCTATGTGAAAAGCACCTCGGCATCGAATTCAGCGACGGCGACGAGCTGCAGTGGCAAACACTGTGTGACGTGCTGGTTGACAATGCGCTCGACCAGCCGCAGGTCTTCGTGCACCGCGACTATCATTCACGCAATCTGATGATCACTGCCAAGGACAACCCCGGCATTCTCGATTTTCAGGATGCTGTCGAGGGGCCGTTAACTTACGATCTGGTGTCGTTGCTCAAAGACTGCTATGTCCAGTGGCCACAAGAACAAGTCGCTGCCTGGGCTCACTCCTTCTACAACGAGATGGATGCGTCGATGCGGCAGCGGGTCGGCGAGCATCAGTTCATGCGCTTTTTCGACCTCATGGGCGTGCAACGCCACCTCAAAGCTGCGGGCATATTTGCGCGCCTCAATCGGCGTGATGGCAAGCCGGGTTATATGGTCGATGTTCCGCGAACGCTGAACTATATTGTTGCGCTGGGCCCGCGCTTCGAAGAGCTCGGGTTTCTCGTCGAATTGATCAACGCGCGCTGCCTGCCCGCGCTCGGTAACCCATCGTGATCGCCATGATCCTCGCGGCCGGGCGCGGCGAGCGGCTTCGCCCTCAGACCGACACGGTGCCCAAAGCTCTTGTCGAGGTGCGAGGCGATAGTCTTCTCGAGCGCCATCTTGACGCCGTCAAAGCAGCCGGCGTGGATACGGTTGTGATCAACCTGGGTTGGCTTGGCGACCAGATAATCGAGCGCATCGGATCCGGATCCCAATTCGGACTCAACGT
>CAMYMP010000275.1 GCA_947259435.1 uncultured Woeseiaceae bacterium | reverse complement strand
ATCTGACACGCGCGGCTATCGAACTTGCCAAGGACTGGCGTACAGACCGCCGCCTGCGGCGGCTCGAAGCTTTGTTGTGCGTCGCGGACGAACAGAGCTCGTTCATTATTTCCGGCAACGGCGACGTCATTGAGCCTGAGCACGATCTGATGGCCATCGGCTCCGGCGGACCGTTTGCGCAGGCCGCAGCGCTCGCACTGCTTCAGAACACGGACCTCGACGCCCGAACGATTGCCGAAAAAGCCCTGAGCATTGCGGGCGACATCTGCGTCTACACGAATCAAAACGTTGTTGTCGAACAACTGCCTGCAGATTAAGCCATGTCTCAAATGACTCCCAGAGAAATCGTCCAGGAACTGGACAAGCATATCGTCGGCCAGGACGAGGCCAAACGCGCCGTCGCTATTGCATTGCGCAATCGCTGGCGGCGTGTACAGGTCGACGAGCCTCTGCGCAGCGAAATAACGCCCAAGAATATTCTGATGATCGGTCCGACCGGTGTCGGCAAGACGGAGATTTCACGTCGCCTTGCGCGACTCGCCAAGGCACCGTTCATCAAGATCGAAGCAACGAAGTTCACCGAAGTTGGCTATGTCGGCCGGGAAGTGGACAGTATCATTCGCGACCTCATGGACATCTCGGTCAAGATGATCCGCGAGAGCGGCATGTCGAAGGTTCGTCATCGGGCCGAGGACGCTGCCGAAGAACGCGTGCTGGATGCGCTGCTGCCGCCACCATCGCAAGGCGTCGGCTTTACATCCGAGACCAGCGGGTCGGAGAAGATGAGCGACACGCGGCAAAAATTCCGCAAGATGCTTCGCGAGGGCAAGCTCGACGAAAAAGAGATCGAGGTAGACATTCAGGCAATGTCCATGGGCGTCGAGATCATGGCGCCGCCTGGCATGGAGGAGATGACGAGCCAGCTGCAGGGCATGTTCCAGAACCTGGGCGGCAATCGTCGCACGACCCGCAAGCTCAAAGTCAAGGATGCGCTCAAGCAGCTGACCGACGAAGAAGCGGCGAAAATGCTCGACGAGGAAGAACTCAAGGCGCAGGCGCTCGAAGCCGTGGAGCAGCATGGCATTGTGTTTCTCGATGAACTCGACAAGGTGGCGAAAAGTTCGGGTACTCAGGGTGCTGACGTGTCACGCGAAGGCGTGCAGCGCGATTTGCTCCCGCTCGTTGAGGGTTCGACCGTCAACACCAAGTACGGTATGGTCCGAACCGACCATATACTGTTTATCGCGTCGGGCGCGTTTCATATTTCCAAGCCTTCGGATCTGATCCCTGAGCTGCAGGGTCGCTTCCCGATTCGCGTCGAACTCAAGTCGCTGACGACCGACGACTTCGTCAGAATTCTGACCGAGCCGGACGCCTCGCTGACATCACAGTACAGTGCGCTGCTCGCCACGGAAGACGTTGCCCTGGAGTTTACCGAGAGCGGTGTCCGGCGACTTGCCGAAGTTGCGTTCCTGGTTAACGAAAATACCGAGAACATCGGCGCGCGGCGCCTGCACACCGTCATGGAGCGCTTGCTCGAAACCGTCTCATTCGAAGCCTCGGACAAGAGCGGCACACACGTACAAATCAACGCCGGCTATGTCGACGACCATCTGGCCGAACTCTCGAAGGACGAAGATCTGAGCCGGTATATTTTGTAGGAGTCCTGTGGCCTGCGTGTTGGGAGCTGCTCATCGGAAGTAAAGCGCAGCGCAGCGAGCCATGAAGATGAGTAGCTACCGACGCGCAGGTCACGAAACTATGTCATCAATACCTACTGAAATCCGCCTACGCAAGAATTCGAAGCTGCTCGTCGTCGCATTCGATGACGGAAGCGAGTTCAGCTTTTCTTTCGAATACTTACGTGTGCACTCGCCGAGTGCCGAGGTGGTCGGTCACGGTCCTGGTCAGGAGACGCTGCAAACCGGCAAGGAAGACGTCGCGATCACGCGCATCGATCCGGTCGGCCACTATGCGGTACGTCTCGTGTTCGACGACGGTCACGACACCGGCCTTTACTCGTGGACGTATCTCCACGAACTCGGCCGCAACATGGACGCAAACTGGCGCCGCTACCTCGACCGCCTCGCAGCAGCAGGGTATGCTCGCAAAAAGCCCGAATAACAACGACTCATGAGCAAATCCGACACATCGGCCGAAACCACGCATTTCGGCTACAAGAACGTGCCGGTCGACGAAAAAGCCGATCACGTCCGGGACGTGTTCGATTCCGTCGCGACGCGCTACGATCTCATGAACGATTTGATGTCAGCCGGAATGCACCGCTTATGGAAGCGGCATACGATTGATCAGGCTGGCACACGCCCGGGGCACGTTGTTCTTGACCTGGCGGGCGGTACCGGAGATCTTGCGCTCAAATTCGCGCGGCAGGTCGGACCGACAGGCCATGTCGTCCTGGCGGATATCAACGCGGCGATGCTCGAGCAGGGCCGACGGAGGCTGGTTGATGCGGGCGTCGCGGGCAACCTGACGATTGCCCAGGTTGACGCGGAGAATTTGCCGTTCGAAGACAGCACTTTCGACCGCATAACCATTGCATTTGGTCTTAGAAACGTCACCGATAAAGGCGCCGCGCTGCGGTCGATGCGTCGTGTTCTGAAGCCTGGCGGCAAAGCGCTGATTCTCGAATTCTCGCAGCCGGTACGGGCACTGAAACCGGCGTATGACCTTTACTCATTCAAAGTCCTGCCACTGATTGGAAAAGTCGTGGCGAGCGATCAGGACAGTTACCAATACCTCGCGGAGTCTATTCGCATGCATCCTGACCAGGAGACCTTGCTCGCCATGATGGCGGATGCCGGGTTCGAGCGTTGCCGCTATCAGAATCTGGCCGGCGGTATTGTCGCACTGCATACGGGTTATCGGATCTAGGCACGGCATGGACGCGCTCGAGACCCTGCTCCGTCCTGTTACGAATATCCTCAATCGGAATATTCAGGACACGACTCCTGCGCGCGCGATTTGCAAGCAGCTCAACGGCAAGACGATTGCTGTACGCGTGCGCGACACGGCGCTCGCCATGTATTTCGAGATTAACGACGAAGTCATTACGCTGGCCACGGACTCAGAGTCGGAACCCGACGTCGTCATCACTGGGTCGCTGGTGACGCTGGCGCTCATGGCCGGAACGATGGGCGAGGCAGCGCTTCGCGATGGCTCGCTCGATCTGACGGGTGATGCATACACGGCGCAGTCTTTTCAGGAACTTCTCGCCTATGCGAAGCCCGACATCGAGGAAGAACTGTCAAATCTTGTCGGCGATGCCGCGGCGTATCGCCTGGGAGAGTTTGCTCGTGGATTCGGCAAGTGGTCGCGCGATGCACGCGCGACGATAGACGCGAACATTCGCGAGTACCTTCAGGAAGAAAGCGGCACTCTGCCCAGCCGCTATGAGGTGGACCGTTTCACGCAGCGCGTCGACTCGCTGCGGGATGACGTTGCCCGACTCGAAGCGCGCTTTGATCGTATTGTAGCCAGGTCCTGACGATGCGTCGGCGGCGTACCCTGAAGCGAATCCTCGTTATTCAGC
>CAMYMP010000274.1 GCA_947259435.1 uncultured Woeseiaceae bacterium | reverse complement strand
AGGCAGGCTGCTACATTTCTCAGAAGCGGTCGTAGCGTGAGCGCCGCTGCCAGCGGATACGCGGCAACCAGATCCCCAGAATAATGCCGACGCCGAGGACCAATGCGCCCGTCATGAACCAGTAGCGCGTCGTCTGACTCTTCAGTTCGCGATTTTGCTGTTGCAGCGTCGCGGCCTGAATCTCAGCGTCCGCCAGCTGTTCACGCATATCCTTGTTCTGATTATTGATCGACAGAACGTTGGCAGCCGTCCGCTTTATTTCGGCGAGTTCTTTCTCGAGTTCCCCTTTCTCACGTTCCAGGGTGTCAATCTGCCGCGATGCGGCTACGTACTCGCCTTTCACAGCATCCAGTTGCGAAGTAAGGCTCGATCCTTCCGCACTTACGTTGGTTAGCCGGCGCGTCAGCGTGGCCAATTGCTCGCGCGCACTCGGCTCACTCATCAGGTAGCGCGTCAGCACCCAGCCTTCGGTGCCGGCCGCAGTGCGAACACGGGAATAGCCTGTCGTGGCGTCGCGCTCGATCACTTCCAGCGCGGTGCCGCTGGGCAGCATGCGCTCGATTGCGTTGTTGGTGCTGGGACCGCTGCGCAACATGACCTCAAACTGATCGCTCACCCAGACTGACTGGGCGCTCGCGTGGGCGGCGGGAAGCAGAATAAGCAGGCAGATTGCCAGGGTCTTGTTAATGAACGTCATCTTCCGGTGTCTGGATTGGAAAGCGGCAACTATAAGCGATGGCGGCGGCGTGTGCCACACAAAATCATAGAAATCAGTCGTTTAAAGGCGACAACTTATCGATATTCTTTTCCCAGTTCGCACCGTCGAACGAACTGACCTTAACAGAAGCGATCGATGCAGGATCCAGGCAATTGATATTGACGCTGATTCCCTCCGGGTGCGAACGCGGCACGTAGAACGATTTGATGCCGCACTGCCGGCAAAAATAGTGCTGCGCGATGCCGGTGTTGAACGTATAGGTCTCTATATCGTCCTCTCCGCTGATCAGGTTGAACCTGTTCTTCGGCACAAACAGGTGCAGGTAACCCGTCATTCGGCAAATACTGCAGTTGCACCGGGTGCCTTCAATATCATTGGGCGCGTCGACTTCATATCGCACCCTGCCACAGTGGCAACCGCCTTTATGAATTGTCATTACTCGCTCGCCGCCTCTGCTTAAGCCATACGACAATATGGTTATTCGCCGGCATGGCATAGACCCTTGCGCGCCGCATACGGCCCTTCGCGGCCAGAAGATCGAGATCCTCGATGTGCCGAATACCCATGTCAGGATTTTGCTGTCGCAGCGACTCATGAAATGCAGCATTGCTTGGCGCATTGAACTTGCCGCCGGCACGGAACGGACCGTACAGAGCGAAAACTCCACCGTCGCTCAGCACGGAAGCCGTCAGCGAGAACATTTTCCCGACCGCCTCGAAACTCATGATGTGTGCGGTGTTAGCAGAGAAGACGCCGTCATAAAGTTGATCTGGAATCGTTGCAGTCAACACATCGAGAACCAGGGGCTCGCAAGTATTTGGAAGCGCCGCATCGCCGAGCCACGCTCGGATGCCGGCATGACTTTCCTGAACATCGCTGGTTTGCCAAATAAGGTGGCCAAGTTCAGCAGCGAAAAACACCGCGTGTTGTCCCGTGCCCGAACCGATCTCCAGTATGGAACTGCAATCGCCAAACTCCTCGCGAATAACGCTGAGAATTGCCTGCTTGTTGCGATCGGTCGCCGGTGCGTGTGGCTTGTAATTCATTCGGCTCTTGCGGTGGAAAGGCGAGACTGATCGAGAAGCTGGTCCCGGTACCAGACCAGTTCAGCGATCGAGTCGCGAATATCCTGCAGCGCGCGGTGTGACGAATCCTTGCTGAAGCCTGCCGCGACCTCGGGCGCCCACTGCTGGGCGAGTATCTTCAGCGTGCTGACATCGAGATTACGATAATGGAAGTAGCGTTCCAGTTCGGGCATCTCACGTGCGAGAAATCGCCGATCCTGACATATGCTGTTGCCGCTCATGGGGGAAGCACCCACATCGACCCACTGCGCCAGGAAATCCAGCGTTGCCAGCTCAGCCTGCCGCAATGTGATGTCGCTTGTCAGCACGCGCTCGGTCAGACCCGATTCGCCGTGCTGCTGTGTGTTCCAGTCGTCCATGCCGTCCATAACGGCCTGGGGCTGCCCGACAGCCACTACCGGGCCTTCGGCCAGCTCATTGAGGTGACGATCGGTAACAATTGTTGCGATCTCGATGATCGTATCGGACTCAGTGTCGAGTCCGGTCATTTCGAGGTCGATCCAGATCAAATTGCTGCTCTTGTCCATTGCGTTAGTTTACCTGTCCTTGGTGTACATGGCTCACGTCATCCGTGCATACTTCCCGCAAACTTGCCGTAGGCCATTGGATGCCCGAGTCAGACGCCACCGTCATAGCCACTTTTAGCCGCCGCATGCGTTTGCGGCTCGAGGACGGCAGTGAAGTTGATGCGCGCATCAAGGGTAAGAAACTGCAGCCGGTCTGCGGCGACCAAGTGATCGCGAGCCCGATACCGAATGAGGATGACTGGCTGATCTCCGGCATCGGTACGCGCAGCAACGAGCTTACGCGACTCAATCCTCGTGGCGACAAAGAGATACTTGCTGCCAATGTCGAGCTGTTGGTCGTGGTCGCCGCAGCGACGCCAAAACCGGATTGGTTCATTGTTGATCGCTACCTTTGTGCTGCCGAGATCATGCGGGCCAAAGGAATCGTTGTGTTCAACAAATCTGATCTCGGCGAAACCGATAACGATGCACTGCAGGTCTACAAGCGCATCAATTACCCGACGCTGTGGACCAGCGCAGAATCAGGCGAAAATATTGATGCCCTCGACCAACTCCTGGGGCATCGCACAGCAATCATTGTCGGCCAATCCGGCGTTGGTAAATCGAGCATTATCAATAAATTAACGGGTGAATCTCGACAAAAGATCAGTGATATTTCGGCCAAGTACGGCGAGGGCCGGCATACTACGGTAAATTCGGTAATGATTCCGTTACCCGGTGGCGGACATATCATCGACTCGCCCGGGGTACGCGACTATGCGCCGATGCTGCAGTCGATTGACGAAGCGAGAATCGGATTCCGCGAGATACACGAGGTTGGCCACGATTGCCGATTCGCCAACTGCAGGCACTTGAAAGAACCCGGCTGCGCCGTCAAGGCCGCCGTCGACGCCGCCACAATCGATGCACGGCGTTACGAACGCTACCGCCGTGTCGTGGTGATGACCGCGCAGCTTTCGCGCGGTCGCTACTAGGCCCTCAGAAACGAACGCTCACGCCAATTTCGGTCGCGCTACCGTCCCTGTCTTCACCAGCGAGCGTGTCGAAATCATCTTGCCCGTAGCTGGCATGCAACTCAACGTTGCGTCGCACGAACCAGCTGACATAGCCCTGGTAAATATTGCCGTCGAGCGGTCCGCCCCTCTCCTGATGAGCAATGGCAACACCGAACTCGAATTCTTGCGTGGGAAACATGGAAAAAGCCAGGCGGTAGCTGCCGTCATCAT
>CAMYMP010000273.1 GCA_947259435.1 uncultured Woeseiaceae bacterium | reverse complement strand
GCTTGCGCACTACTGCAAACGCCGGCGGTGCGCAGAACCTGATCGTGCCGGGCAACGCCGGCGATCTTGCGGAAATGATTGCCGTGATGGGCACGGGCCTCGTCGTGGAAGAACTGATCGGGCACGGCGTGAATCCCGTGACTGGCGACTACTCGCGCGGCGCCGTCGGGCAGTGGGTGGAGAACGGCGAGATTCAGTATCCTGTGCACGAGATAACGATTGCCGGCAACCTGCGCGATCTTTACCCGCGAATATCGGCAATCGGCAGCGATCAGGATATACGCGGCGGCATTCGTTGTGGTTCCCTGCTCGTCGAAGAGATGACGATAGCCGGCAGCTAGGTGGCGATTGCCGGCAATTGATCTTCTTCAGCAATGTCCTCTGCGGTAACCAGCTTGGCGATTCGCTTGGTGAAATAAAAAATCCGCTGATAGTGTTCGACCAGCTGGCTCTCCACGCGATAGGTCGATGTCCGGTGCGGCTCTTCTGCAATCAGGCGCTCGACAAGCCGGCTGCTGACTTGATCTGCGATTCGATTGAAGTCGCGCTTGGACTTGACAACTTTTCGCGCCAGCGATTCGTCGCCGCGATCGACCGCCTCAGTTGCGGTTTCCAAAGCCCAAACCACTTTGTCCGCCAGTTCGTTGATGATCGTCTGCGTATCCGGGCTGATGAGCACGTTGCGTTCCAGACGCTGGCGTCCAACGTGGACGAGACCCGTCTCAACGACGTCGCCAATGCTTTCGTAAAGCGTGGCGATACTCAGATAGTCCTGCAGCGCCTGCGTTTCCTTCGGGACGAGGCCCTCGCGCGACACCCTGCCCAGGAACTTGACGATTGCGCGGTGCAAGACGTCAACGTCGTGATCGAGCTTCTTGATGCGTTTGAGATCGTCGCGTGATCCGCCGAGCACGGCCGAACCGATATGGCGGACCATCGGCATAACATGTCCGGCCATGCGGACGATTTCCATGCGTGCCGCATCAAGTGCCAACGATGGCGTCTCGAGCAACGCCGTGTTCAGGAATCGGGGTTCGATTTTGCCTAGTTCTGTCGGGCGTTTCTCGGGGACGAGTTTGGTCACGAACCAGGCCAATGGTCCAATGAACCAGATGAATATCAGCGTGTTGCCGACGTTGAACAGCGTGTGCGCATTGGCGATCTGCCGCGGGATCTCAGCGGCGAGCTGCGCGGCTCCTGAGAGCTCCGGGGCTGTTGGCGACAGCCAGCGTGAAAACCGCGCGAGCTCGTCGATGAAGCTTATCCAGATCAGAACACCGACGACGTTGAAAAGCACGTGAATGAACGCCGGGCGCATGCCCTGTCGTTGTTTGCCAATCGCCGCCAGCAGCGCCGTTACACAGGTGCCGATGTTGGCGCCGAACACGAGCGCAATTCCTTGTTCGAGCGAGATCAGGCTTTGGCTGCCGAGGACGATAATCACGCCTGTGGTCGCGGAGGAGCTTTGGATGAGTGCTGTGAAACCTGCGCTCAGCAGTCGCCCATCATGTTCATGCCGTAGAACACGAGCCCGAGACCCAGCACCATCATGCCGTAGCGCTTCACCCGGTGACTCTGAAAGAAGAACTGCATAGTGAAGCCGATGATGACGGCCACGAGTGCATATTGCGTGATTTTGAACGCGAAGATTTGCGCTGTCACTGTCGTGCCAATGCTGGCGCCCATGATTACGCCTATGGACTGTTGCAGTGTCATCAGCCCAGCTGACGCGAATCCGACGACGAGGACCGTGGTCACGGAAGACGACTGGATGACGGCCGTTGTAAAGGCACCCGCCAGCACGCCTCTGAAACGATTGGTCGTGATGCGAGCGAGCCCATCCCGCATGCGTGCACCGGCTGTCGCCTTGAGCATGTCGGTAAGCTGGTCCAGGCCGAACAAGAATATGGCCAGACCGCCGAGCAGGCCGATAAGCATCGGCCAGATATCGAGCATACTGTTATCCACTGCTATTCCCCTGCGGCGGGCTCTAACAAATCAACGAGCGTTCGGGTGCCCACGGTTGCCAGCACCGCGTCATCAAGATCTTTTCCGAGCGCATCGATTTCGCCCGACCATTTGGGGTCCCGATAGGAGCCGGTTTCGCCATGTACGCGGACGATAGACAGAATATCGTCCAGCCGAATGGTCGCCATGTCTTTGCCCGGCAACAGGTCTTCCTTTTCCGTTGTGGCCAGCAGGCCACCGTCTTCCAGAGCCGTGATGACCGGCGCCAGTGCGATAGAGGGCATGCGCAGATTGTCGCTGATCTCCTCAGCCGTGATGGAGCTGGCTGGGTCACGAAACGCGCGGCCGACAAGGAGCATGATATTGAGCGCAAGCCGCTCGCGCATTGCGTTCGACAAGCGCGGCTCACGGCGCCCTATACGTAGAAATGCAGGGTTCTGAAAGTAATAGGCGAGCTGCGCACCAATAAGTAGAACCAGCCAATTCAGATACAGCCAGATCAAGGTGATGATTGCGATGGCAAAACCGGAGTAAATCAATTGCGTACGCGTTGAGTACAGGACAAACGTCGCGAAGATGGCGCTGATGCTTGCCCATATGAAACCGCCGGCAATGCCGCCGACGAGCGCCGATCTGAAGCGTACGCGCGTGTTAGGCATGTACATATAAAGAAAAGTAAAGACCGCGGTTACGAGCAAGTATGGTGTCAGCTTGTTGGTCACGGCGATTAGCGGGCCGATCGCTTCGCTCGTCAGGAATAGCTGCACGAGCGTATTACTGCGTAATGAGGCAATCATGCCCAGGGCGATAACGATCACGACCGGACCAATTAGTAGCACGATCATGTATTCGGTCAGCCGTCGCGCCAGGCTGCGAGTCTCCGCGACATACCAGACGTAGTTGAAGCTCTCCTCGACCTTTTGAACCATGGATACGGCGGTGTAGATAAAGAACGCGAAGCTGATGCCACCCAGTACACCGCCCCGCACGCCATCGACGAGTTCGATGATCTGCCTGGTGATTTCGGCACCCTGATCGCCTAGCGGCGAGAGCAATTCAAACAGCAGCGGTTCGAGCCGGTTGTGAACGCCGAAGCCCTGCAGTACCGAGAAGCTGAAGGCTATCAGCGGTACGATCGCCAGCAGAGTCGTGTAAACCAGACTCATCGCGCGCAGCGATAGCTGCCCCGAGAACATGTCGCGGGTTAGTCCAAACAGGTAGCGCAGAATGACGGCAAGTACACGTCCGGGCATACCGCTCTTTTCAAGCCTGAATCCCCAGACAATGTCGTCAAGCTTGGTGCGAAGCGTCGGTATCATGGATGCTTGTCTATGCGGCGCCCGTGAGGCGGGCGTAGGCCTCCTGGTACTTTTCGCTGGTACGTCGCAGCACGTCGTCCGGCAGTGCCGGGCCGGGCGCCGTTTTGTCCCAATCGAGCGTATCGAGGTAGTCTCGCACGAATTGTTTGTCAAAGCTCGGCGGACTGATACCGGTGCGATAGTCCTCGACCGGCCAGAAACGTGATGAGTCGGGAGTCAATACCTCATCGATCAGATAAAGACGGCCTTCGCCGTCGACACCAAATTCGAATTTGGTATCCGCAATGATAATGCCGCGCCCAAGCGCATATTCTGCTGCACGTTCGTAAATAGCGATCGACAGGTCGCGAACCCGATGCGCGAGCTTGTCGCCGATCAAATCGATGACAGCATCGAAGCTGATGTTCTCGTCATGATCGCCTGCCGCCGCTTTGCTGGCCGGTGTGAACAGCGTCTGCGGTAACTTCTCGGCCTGTTCGAGGCCAGGCGGCAGGTCAATGCCGCAGACCTTGCCGGTTTCAAGGTAGTCGCGCCAGCCGGAGCCGATAAGGTAGCCGCGCACGACCGCCTCGATCGGCAGAGGCTTGAGCCGTTTGACGACTAGGGTGCGGTCTCGCAGCCGTTTCGCGGCGGCGGCATCGGTTAGGACATCGTCTACGGTCAGGCTGGTCAGCTGATTGTCGACCAGATCGGCCATCATCCGAAACCAGAACAGCGAAATCTGCGTCAGGACGTAGCCTTTCATGGGCATCGGGTCAGGCAGCACGACGTCATAGGCCGAAAGACGATCTGTCGTCACGATCAACAGATGATCATCGTCCACACTGTAGATATCCCGGACTTTGCCGCGTCCGATCAGCGGCAGGCCGGGCAGCTGCGATTCAAACAGTGCGTCGGCGGAATTCATGGTGGCGGTGGTCTCCGGTTGCGCGACCATGGGATGATCGCTGTTCGGCATGAGTGAGGCAAGCGCTGCCATAGGAAACGTAGCGCACAGACGTTAGGATTGGCCCACGACCCATGATGAGATTCCGGATTGTACTGGGGCAAAATAATCGGCACATTGGCGGGCCTGCTGACCTTTAAGCCCTGGTTCGTTGTCCTCGGTCTGATTCTCGGGCATCAGTTTGACCGCGGCTTCGCGCAGCGGTACCGCAGTTTCGAGAAGCAGGGCACGCCGCGCGGACGACTGCCCGACGAGTACCTGAAACCGCTGTTTCAGACGATGGGTCATATTTCGAAGCTGGACGGCCGCGTCAGCGAGGAGGAGATTCGCGCAGCGCGCGCGGTGATGCACCGCCTCGGGCTGGGCCCAGCCAATGTTCGCAACGCTATCAACTGGTTCGATGACGGTAAGAGCGCGGCGTTTCCGCTCGTGCAAACCGTCCGGCAGCTGCGTCGCGCAGCGGCGCGCCGCGCCGATCTCCGTGTTTTGTTCGTTCGCCTGCTGCTCGAAGTAGCGATGGCGAAGAATCGTCTGCACCAGAAAGAGCGCGCTGTGATCTGGACCGTCTGTAACGAGCTGGATATCGGCCGTGTCGATTTGGCTCAGCTTGAAGCAATGATTCGTGCACAAAAAGGATTTCGGCGCTCGCCGGCAGGTGACGCCGATACGCGGCGCATCGAGCAGGCTTACGAGGCACTCGGCGTCGACGAATCGGCAAGCAATGAGCAGATCAAGAAAGCATACCGGCGGGCGATGAACAAAAGTCATCCCGACAAGATAGCGCGGACCAAACCATGCGCCGAACACGTCGCCGAAGCCGAGA
>CAMYMP010000272.1 GCA_947259435.1 uncultured Woeseiaceae bacterium | reverse complement strand
GCCAATATGTGCGGCAGTGCAGCACTTCCGCTTCGGGTCAGCAGCGCGCAATTTTTGATGTCGGCATCGTCATCCTGGGCTAAGCTGTAGCTCAGAGGGCGACGGGAAAATCTCATGCGTATCAGCTTTTCAAGAACTCGTGCCATGGTCTGCTTCTGGCGCCAGCTGGCGTGGCTAAGTGCCGCCTGTCTTCTGGCCGGCTTCTCGCAGGCCCAAATAACAACCGGCGAACCTGCCGAGATAGGCTTGCCGGAGATCGTCGAGCCCGTAATTGACTACTTTGCACGCGACTCGCTCCGCATCGATAAACTCGTTTGCCCGTTCAGGACTGACATCGACTATGAGCCCGGCGATATCGAATGCGGCTTGCTGCAGGTACCGGAGAATCGTGAGAACCCGGACTCAAGATTCATTGAGCTGCACTTCATCAAACTCAATTCGACCTGGGACGACGAAGAAGATGACTCCGACGACGATGAAGAAACGAATCTCGCACCCGGAAAACGTGATGATGTCGTCATCTATCTGACCGGTGGTCCCGGTTCGCATGCAACGTATTACATCAATCGCTTCAAGGACCACGGGATACGTAAGCACCGCGACATGTATATTCTCGAACAGCGCGGCATCGGCTATTCGGACGACTTCTGTCCCGATTACACGGCTCGAAAGCCCGAGAAATTTGACGTCGCGACATACCCTGAGCAGCAGGAAGCCGCGATAGCGGCAGCCGACGATTGCGCGATCAATGCCATCGCCGCCGGCGTTGACCTGAGCGGCTACAACACCATCGAAAACGCGCGGGACGTGCATGCCCTCAGGCTCGCGCTCGGCATCGACCGATGGAACGTATGGGGTATCTCGTACGGTACGATCCTCGGCCAGGCCTATATCAATGAAGATCCTGAGGGGATTCGTGCGATTGTCCTGGACTCCATCGTTCCCATCAACGCACGCGACGACGCTGAATATTGGCAGGTCGTCAAATGGTACGACCGCGACCTCAGGAAACTGGACGAACTGTGTCAGGCGGATGCCGGTTGTGCGAAGCGATACCCCGATCTCGGTGAGCGGTTGCGACGCGCCACGAAGACGGTCATCGATAACCCCATAGTCGTCGACGTCAAAGACACGGAGCTCTACCCGTCAGGTCAGGCGCGAATATTTGCCGATATCGCCGCATTCCTGCCGTTCGTCATGCTCTACGAACAAACGAATTATCCGGGCCTGCCCGGCATGATATACGCATGGGCTGACGCGCTTGAAGGACGCGACGAGACCCTGTTCAAAGCGCTTGCCCAGGCCGGTGACTTCGGCGACAGCGGTTTCAGCCAGGGCATGTACAACGCGATCTTTTGTCTCGATGGTTACAGGGATGCGCTGGTCACCTCTAGCGCAGCAGATCGCGAGGCCTTTCCAATCCTGAGCAGCGCCATCGGCACAGCGGAATTTGATCAGAAATTTGCGCAGCGCTGCCGCGATTTGGGAATGTCGCCCAGAGGTGCAGATGATTATGCGCCGATCAGTACCGACATACCGGCACTGATCGTTGCGGGTGACATGGACCCGATTACGCCGCCACCGCTGGCGAAGGCAATACTGCCGGGATTCTCAAATGCCACTTACGTCGAGTTTCCGTATGCGGGCCATGGGCCTTTGCGATCCGTCGAATGCGGCGGCGACTTGCTCAATTTGTTTTTTGACGATCCCAATGCGGAGCCTGACCTGAGTTGTCTCGATGAAATGGAAGTTCCTGAGTTTTATGTTCCGCTCTACACGACCGGGATCGCTTCGCGTCTGATGCTGATTGCGGCCGAAGACGAAAAGAAGCTCGCGGGGCCAGCAGCATGGGGCGGCCTCAGCGTGATCATTTCACTGATCGCATTCATCGTACTGTCGCTTGCTGCGATCGGACGGCGCATCGACAAGCGTCAGCCCGTCAGCGTGCCCGGTGCCCGCTGGTCCGCGTGGCTCGCGGCTACGTTTGCAACGGCCGCCGCTGTGATTCTTGGAGCGGCGATTGGAGTTACGGTGGATGCATCTGAGATTCTCGTCATCTTCGGTCTCGTGCCGTGGGCCCGGCTTGGCGCAATCGCCGGACTGCTTGGCGGGCTTTTCGGCATTGCCGCGATCGTATTGACAGTTCGTACCCGTTTGCAGCGGACGCTGCCGATTGGCACGCTCGTCGGTTTGCTGTTGACAGGCATTGCAGCCGTCGGGCTGAGTTCGTTCTTGCTCTACTGGGACCTCGCACCATTTTGAAACGCGAGTAACGCGAATCGGGAGGACGTTATCGTGATTGGCAGAAAAAGACTCTTGGGTTTTGCCAGCCTGCTATTCATTTTAATGCCCGCGACCGCCCTGACGGGCGAGGCAACGACATTGAAGGAAATCATGCAGGGGCTGCGCGATGCTCTGGTCGATGTTTCGGACGGGCTGCTGATGGACGACTTCGAGCAGGTCGTGCGCGGCGCCACAGCAATCGCGGAGCATCCACCGATTCCAGCCGCTCAGGTCAAGCGTGTGGCTGAAGAACTCGGGACGGAAATGGCGGCGTTCAAGCAGCTCGACACGCTAGTGCATGATCTGTCACTGGAAATCCGCGCGGCCGCCGAAGCTCTGGATCGCAACGCTGCAATTACCGGCTATCAACGAACGATAGAAGGCTGCTTCGCCTGTCACAAAGCGTACAAGGATCGGGTTGCGGCCGTACTCTCGGTGCCATAAGCGCGGAGCTTGTTCTGCGTTAGTCGCCGCTCAGGTGGGCGCCTGGTGTCCCGGCTGCTTATGCTTAAGCGCCGTGACCGTTCGCCGCGCGCGCGCCCGACGCTGGTCATCCAAAGTCTGCAATGTCTGTGTGTCCGATGCTTTGACTCGTTCGTCCATCTCCTTGCTGAGCGCGGGCGCGTTTTCAAGTTTGAGCCGGTAACGCCCGAGCGCAATGATGTCGTTGTTTCTGAGGACGGTCTTCTGCGCGACTCTGGAGTTCACCGTTGTGCCGTTAGTGCTGTTCAGATCGAGCAGCACAACGGCATTTGCATAAATCTTCAGCATCGCGTGCATCTTGCTGACATAGCTGTCCTTGATGATGATATCGGCCAGTTCCGTGCGCCCGATGACATACTGCCGCTCGGTCAGCTCATGCTCAGCCACGGTCTCGCCGTCGCGGGTGACGATAATGCGCGGTATCGGCTTGGCCGACTGCAGCTCCGCCCTGCGTTCGAAGGCCTCGAGCGCACGCTCATTGAGTGCGCCCGGCCAGCCGCTGGATAACTCCCGCAGCGTTTCACAGACATCAATCGGGAAAACCTTTTCGCTGTTCGCACCGCCCGCCGCGATCAGTCGTGTGCGCAGATAGATCGCCGTTTCCTGTGCTGTCATTGGGTTGAGCGTATACGCGGCCGGGTGCCGACGCGCGAGGCTGCGCATGCTGGCGTGCCGCGCCAGTACCGGCAAACGTTCTTTGCCGGTCAAAATGATGCGTAGTGCATATTGGTCATTCGCATCCAGGGCCGCCAGCCAGTTCAACAATCGCAGGGCGCTCGAGGTTGCGCGATC
>CAMYMP010000271.1 GCA_947259435.1 uncultured Woeseiaceae bacterium | reverse complement strand
AAGCGTTGAATATTCTCGAAAACCTTAGTAAACGTCGCCTGCGTGACGTCCGCTGCCTCATCGGGGTTACCCAGCATGCGGAAAGCGGCGTTGTAGACGGGTTTTTCCAGTTGCCTCACGAGCGTATCCAATGCCTTTCTGTCGCCTTTCTGGCAGGCCATAACCATTCTTGTTTCCTGGTCCCTATTCATAAGTACTCCGCAGACCCGGAAAAGTTGGTGAATTCACAGGTGAGGCCTTCATTGCGATGATTCCCCGGTCTCGATCTGGAACAGCTTGTCAAAGCCCGAGTACATGAATATGTCATTGATGTGGTGATTGACGTTTACAAGTCTGAGGCCGTTATTTTCGTCCATCAGGCGCTTGTGGGTGCGCAACAGCACGCCCAGACCCGCGCTGGAGATGTATTCAAGCTTGCCCAGATCGAGGACGCAGTCCCCGGTCACCGCGTCCAGAAACTCCTGCGCGTGCGGCGCCTGAGCCGCATCCAGCCGGCCCTCGGCTATGATGTTTCCCAAGTCATCAAATCCGATTTGAAACATGTTTTATTTCCGATCCGCGATAAAAGTGATCTTGCTTTTTCGATCCCGGTACTCGTAGTGAATCGAACTCACCATCTTGAGTACGAGGTAAAGCCCCAGTCCGCCGGGAGTTCGTTGCTCGAGCGGCGCATCAACGTCCACGGGATCAACCTCGCGCGGATCGAAGCGCTTCACGCCAAAACTGGTCAGACTGACCTCGACACCGCGTTCATGGGGCTGCATTTCGATCAGGACGTCCGTCTTGGTCTCCGTGTCATAGGTCACCATATTGACGAACAGTTCCTCGACGCAGAGATCGACGATGTAGCGGACAGACTGGTCGATATCGTGCTCGGCAAAAAAACTGTCCGTAAATTCAACGATGTTCTTGATTTCGTTGAGGCTTCGTCCGAATTCTTGTTGCATTATCCTATTCCCCCGAGCAGGGCCGCTCGTCTGGCAGCCGTCGCACCAGAACAAGAGTAATATCATCGGCCTGCGGTGCGTCGCCGCCGAATTCGAAGGCGGCATCCACGAGCTTTTGGCTCAGTTCTGCCATTGAAAGCGCATGTGATTGTGCAAATACGTCTGCCACACGCTGCTCTCCGAACTGCGAGCCATCTTCAGCTGCGTATTCATAGACTCCGTCGGAAATCAGAGCGAGCACATCGCCCGCGGCCAGCTCGAGTTTATTCGCGCGGGCCGAACCGTCGAGTTCCATAATTCCAACCGGAAAGCTCGTGGGCTTGAACCACTCGCACTCATTGTTGGCGGCTCGATAGACCATTATCGGTCCCTGGCCGCCGGAGTGGTACTCCACTTCGTGCGTTTCGGGATCGAGAAAACCCATGAAAGCTGTGATGAAGCGGTCGTCAGGCAGGTCTTCGTTAAGCTGATTGTTCACATGCATGTAAGCGCTGTCGAGATCGGCACCCAGCCGGAACGCGACGCGCAGCATCGCCTGCATCTGAGTGGCCGAAAGGGCCGGTCCGAAGCCGTGACCCGTCGCGTCACCAAGCAGTATGAAAAGCCGGCCATCAAGCACGACGAGATCGTACAGATCGCCTCCTGTGTGGTCCGTCGGCAGGAACTGGCCGTGCAAGTCATAGCCTGCAACATGCGGCATTGCATCGGGAAGCGTGCTTATCTGGATTTCGCGCGCAACAGCAACTTCCTGACTCAGAATGGCGTTGGCTAGCAGCTCGCTCGTCATTTCCGAATGCTGGATAGCGATCGCCGCCTCTGCTGCCAGTGCCGGAGCGATCCATTTGTCGTGTTTATCAAACTGCCGAGGATACTGACCCAGCCACTGCATGACACCCAGCACCTGATCTTCCTGGCCCAGAATCGGCACGCTTAGCAGCGAGCGAGTTTCGAATTTGTCGAGCTGGACCGGCGCCGCACGGAAGCGCTCATCATCACGGCAGTCGTGAATGTTGTCGATTTCCAATATCGTGGCGCATTGGCCGGCAAGCCCATCACCGAGCTTCTGTCGGACGGGCTGGTCGCCTTTGGGGATGACCCTTACGAGCTCGCCTGACGGTCTGTCAAACAGCCACAGCACGCCGGCTTCGGCGACGATCGCGACCTTGCCGACTTCGATGATTTCCCGCAAGAGTTCGGGCAGCGCTTCGGGCGCCGCCAGCCGGTACATGATCTCCAGGATCTTGACCAGCGATTCACGCGTAATCTCGCTTGGGTTCTGCTCGTGCAGAGGTACGGACAGAGTATGCTCCTTCCTCTTTTCTCGTTAGTTTTCTTTTACTTAGCCGCCATTCGACGGCTACGCCCGGTAACCCCAGATCGATGATGGCACAGATTTGAAAAAGAGTCCTTGCTTACTGCAGGGAGCGCTCGAGCAGTGCCGCCAAACGGAGGCCGGCCTGCTTGAGCCTCTTGCTGACAATAGCTTTATGCTGCCGGAGGTAGTCATCCGAAATCGCCATGCGCCTTCGCGGTTCGCCCGTACTCAGCAGTTTCGTGTCCTCGCTATACCAGCAGGCGCCCTGCTTGCGGACGCAATACCCGACCGATGGCGCAATCGTTATCTGGTACGACTCATTCGCCCACGCGACAAGCGAGTCGTCTTGCCAGTCGACCCGTTGCCAGTCGGATATCGAGCCGCGCAGCTCAGCGGCAATGCGCAGGTAGTCCTGCCCCAGGTTTGCGGCAATGATGCTGTAGTCCCAGACACCGTGCAGATTCGCGTCCGGCATATCGAGATCAACATCGATGTAGTTGGCGCCCCTGTCATCCTGATACGCGATGTGCAAAGGCTGGTGGATATCACCGACCCAATGCCCCAGTAGTTTCAGCGCCAGCAGCTTGTCGGCATCGCTCGATGCCGGATCCCCGAGAACGGCCAGGTCACCCCGGATCGCGGAAATCACGCAGCTGTCTGCAAGCGGGCACTCACCGGTCGTGATTGCTCTGTATGAGCGAGGCACATTCATGAAATGGTCCAGCATGCGGATCCGTTCGGGAATGTCCGCGAAAAGGCACGACTCCGCAAAATCGACGAAATCCGGATCAAGGCTCAGCAAGTGCTCGACCTCGCCCCTGGCCGTGTCCGTCAACTCCTCAAACGCAATCTGGCACACAACCCGGTGGCCCGTATCTCCCCACGCAAACACGACTGCGGGCAGTGCGGCGGTGAATACCGCCAGATTTCTTAATGTTCTTCTCAAATTCACACGCCGCATGTCCTAAAGTTATGTCAAAACGTGCCGCTAACAGTGCTATGGACCATACCCAATGGTAGGCACGTCATGATCAAACCACCAATCCCCGTCGATGAGTTGCTGCGCCTCGAGACGCTGCGCAATCTCAAGATTCTCGATACGGATCCTGAGGAGCGGTTCGATCGGGTTACGCGCCTCGCGAAACGAATTTTCGGCACACCGATCGCCCTGGTCAGCCTTGTGGATAATGATCGGCAATGGTTCAAGTCCAGACAAGGGCTCGACGTGACAGAAACGCCGCGAGACGTGTCTTTTTGCGGCCATGCCATAGTCGAAAGCGAAACGTTCATTGTGAACGACACTCACAA
>CAMYMP010000270.1 GCA_947259435.1 uncultured Woeseiaceae bacterium | reverse complement strand
ATGACCACCATGCCGACATCGATCGGGTCAGCAAGGCGCTGTTCAACGAATGGGAAGCCGAACTGGACCTTTACAACAACGCGGCGCTAAGAGCAGACCAGTCAAAGAAACTCGCCCAGGCACGCAGGCAGTTCTCGACAATGCGGGACCGCATGCAAAAGGCGCGAGATCGAGTGGATCCGGTCATGGCCGTGCTCAGCGATAACGTCCTGTATCTCAAACACAGCCTGAATGCGCAGGCCCTCGATGCGCTGCGCGGGCAGGCAACGACGCTTGAAGGACAAGTGGATGCTCTGATTCGCGATATGCAGATCGCGATCGAAGAGGCTGACGCATTCATCGCGCGCATGCGCAACGAGGCGTGATCGCACTTGCCGGTCTGCCAACGCCAAATGCCCTTATGTCGCATGCTGCGGAAGCGTCCACCGCGATTTTCTCTATGCAACTTAAGGAGTTGTGCGTGCCGGTACTGTGTCGTTGACACAACATTACCCCTTGTGAAACCCTCGCGCGACGATGAATAAAGGCACGGCGTCTGAAAGGGCGCTTCGCAAAGCCACCGGTCTACGGTTCCTACTAAGACAGCGGAGTTACCATCATGAGCTTTATGCTTGGCATTACGCCTTGGCCAGTCGCGTCAGCAATACTCTGGATCATTCTAATCATTGCGGCGCTCTATCTGATACGCAGCACGGCTCATAAGACCATCCATGCGGCAGCGCGCGAATTGCACCGCAGCTTTAAGGTTGCGTCCAAAGCCGTCAGTCGCTCAGAGAAAAGCCTTGCTGCGCGCAATCGCGACGTGCTGCTCGCAGCAGGCCGGGAGGCTAAGGAACGCATCCTTGAGCGGGAATTCGATCGCATCAACGAGACCGTGCGAAAGGATCTTGCCAATTACTCGGCGTTGCACCGCAAATTGAGTGAATCCATCGGTCGCATCGAGAAAGATCATCAGGACGCGGTCGATGTGCCGCCGGATCCGCCTGGCTGGGTCAAAGCGGTTGAAGCCGTGGCCAAGATGAGTGCGCAGGAAGATCGCTTCAGTGTGGGCAACATACTGAGCGATATTCACAAGTCGCTGCTCAGGGCGCACAAGGAAGCGATGGCCGCCTACCACGAGGCGAGCGCCAAGCGTCACAAACTACTGCGTCACATGCGACCCGACTGGCGGCAGATTCAGCAGAAGCTGGCCGCCGTCGGCAAGAGCGTCGATAGCCTTCTAGACCGTTCCATTACGATCGATCGACTGAGGCAGGAATACGAGGACATCGTGCATGGCCAGGACCGCGCAATTTCAGTGCTGTCGTCGTCATCGCTCGTGAATTTCTTCGTCTCGGCGTTTGTGCTGTGCATTGCGATTGGCGGCGCGACGATTAACTTCTCGCTAATTGCAAGGCCCATGGCCGAAATGGTCGGCGGCACGAGTCTGATCGGTAATTTCCGCACGGCAGATATCGCGGCACTCGTCATCATCCTCGTCGAAATTTCGATGGGCCTGTTCCTGATGGAGTCGTTGCGTATTACGCGCTTATTCCCGGTGATCGGCGCGTTGCCTGACAAGACGCGCGTACGCATGATCTGGATCACGTTCTCTATCTTGTTCCTGCTTGCAAGCGTCGAGGCCGGTTTGGCCTACATGCGTGAGGTATTGCTGCATGACGAGCTTGCAACCAGCGCTCTCCTGCGTGGCGATGCCGGTGCAACGGCAACCGCTCAATACATGTGGATAACGACGGCCGCGCAGATGGGCATGGGCTTCATTCTGCCGTTTGCACTGACCTTCGTCGCGATCCCGCTCGAGACTTTCGTGCATTCACTGCGCACGGTGATCGGACTCATCGCGATTTCGCTGATGCGGGCGCTGTCACTAATGTTGCGCCTGCTGGGCAACGTCTTTCTCTATCTCGGTGTTCTGTTGAAGCAGGTCTACGACCTGCCACTGTTCGTGCCGTTGTGGCTCGAAGAACGCATGACACGAGGCGCCGAGGACGAAGGATTACTCGGGAGGGTAGGACAATGAAGTACGGATTCATTACTGCCTTATGCGTGCTGTTGGCCTCATGCGGCAGCGAAACAACGCCGAGGAACACGGGTGTGTTCATGTTGGTCGATACTTCCGGCACGTACACGGAGGAACTCACCAAGGCCGAGCAGATAATTCGTTATACGCTCTCCAGGTTGGATGCAACGGACTCGTTCGCCGTGGCTCGTATCGATACCGGCAGCTTCAGCGAAAAGGACATCGTCGCCAAAGCCTCGTTCGACGACCGGCCGAGCGCCGTCAATCGGCAAAAACGATTGTTCGCGCAGCAAGTGAACGAATTCGTGACGAATGCGGACCCGTCGCCGTACACCGATATCACGGGCGGTCTATTGCAGGCTGTGGAATTTCTCAATGAGAAAGGCACCGGGAGCAAAACCATCCTGATCTTCTCGGACCTCAAAGAGGATCTCGAAGCCGGCTACATCCGCGACTTCGATGTCGAACTCGAGGGATTCGAGGTCATCGCGCTTAATGTCACCAAGCTGCGCTCCGACAACATCGACCCACGCGAATACTTGGGAAGGCTTGAAGAGTGGCAGGGCAGGGTCGAGAAAACCGGTGGCCAGTGGCGTGTGATTAACGATCTCGATGGGTTGGACGGGCTATTGTAGGAAAGTTATCAAGAGGGAGAATTCTCAGCTCCGAACAATGCGCCCGCAGCTCAGTATGAGTGCAATTGTTAGTGGTCGGGCCGTTGTTCAGCCAAAACCCAGCGCACGGCTCATGCGAATAAATGCGAGGCAAAGTCGACTATAACTTTGCCCGGACCCGCGCGTCCGAAATTTTTCCTAAGCGACTTTCGCGCCAGATGATCAGCATGTTCGACGCGATAACAACGGCAGCGCCCGCCATCACTGCCGGCAGCGGCCAGTCATTCCAGATCAGCCAGCCGAACAGTGTCGCCCACACGATACCGCTGTAATTAAACACCGTAACGATTGCGGCCGGCGCGTTCTTGAAGGCGACGGAAAGCAACCATTGAGCTGCAGCACCTGACAAGCCACAGCCGAGCAGCAGCGGGATCTCGGCCGTCGTGGGCGTGACAGCCACGAATGGCAGCGCCAGCGCTGTGATAAAGGTGCCGATCACAAAGAAGTAGAAACTCACGGTCTCGGGGCTCTCGTAACGGCCGAGATAGCGCAGGATAATCTGCAGAATCGCGTGCATCAGCGCGGCACACAGTGCGACCGTAATGCCCAGTGTGTAAACGTCGCCGGATGGGCGCGACATGATGACGACGCCGGCAAAACCGATGGCAACGGCGGACCATCGATACGGGCCAACCGACTCTCTAAGAAAAATGACGCTCAATACCGGGACGAATAGTGACGATGTGAAGAGCAGGGCAGTTGTGTCCGCCATCGGCATTAGCGAGTAGGCTGCAAAGGTGACGATCAGGCTGACCGTACCGATGAGTGCCCGAAGGCCGACTAATGTAGGCTTGGTGCGGATCACGAGAATCTCGCGGCGGCCAAAAGCGAATATCATGATGAGAAACGGCACACTTGCGATCAGGTTGCGGTAGAACGCGATCTCGATAACC
>CAMYMP010000269.1 GCA_947259435.1 uncultured Woeseiaceae bacterium | reverse complement strand
CGGCGGCCGGGTTGTTGCGGGTTGCGGGATCGACTGACGATGCGTCCTCAGTGTATTTCATGGCAGCTGCCATCGGGTCGTCGACCGACAGGTGCGGCATATCGCCGGCCTGGGCCTGGCGAGCGGGTGCAACGAAGCAACCGGCAGCGGCTACGGCTGACAGCTGAATAAACTTGCGGCGTGCGATCTTGCTCAAGGGAGTCTCCTTACTTGCGGTTTTGGGCCGGTACCGCCGGCCGGAAATAGTCTAAACCAGATTGATGCCTCCGCGCGCATTTTATTGCATTTACCTGAACGGCAGCAAAACAGGATAGGCATATGATTTTAATCAATATTTGAGAACCATTCTCATTACGACCTGCGGGCCCCGGTGCTGCGATATACTGCCTTCCCATGATCCCGCAGCACCAGCACATGCCAGGCAACAGTTTCCCCATCACGATCAGCGAAGTCCGCGGCAAGACGCGGCGTTCACGGGACGATCGGGTTGCCGTCGAAGAGCCCCTGGAAATTCGGCTCGGCTATGAAACCCCGGCTGGCCGCAGCGAAACGAGCATCTCGATCACAATGCGAACACCCGGCAATGACGCTGAACTCGCAACAGGCTTTCTGCTCTCGGAGTCGATCATCCGCGACCCTGCGGACATCGCGCTGGTAAAGCCGTGCGGACCACCTGCGCCGGACAGCGGCAATCACAATGTAATGCGTGTCGAACTGGAGTCTGGAGTAGATGTCGATCTCGATCGCCTGCAGAGGCACTTCTATACCACCTCGAGCTGTGGCGTGTGCGGCAAGACATCGCTCGACGCGCTGCGCATTTCGGGCGCCACCAGGCGGCCTTTCGACGACACACGATTCAGCAGGGCAATGCTGACGACGCTTCCCGACAAGCTTCGCTCCGCGCAGAAGACTTTCGACGAAACCGGTGGACTTCATGCCGCCGCGGCATTCAACCCGGACGGCGAATTACTCGTCACGCACGAGGATGTCGGACGTCATAATGCTGTGGACAAAGTGGTGGGCACGTTATTATCCCGTAACTTGTTGCCTGCAAATGACCTGGGACTGATGGTCTCTGGCAGAGCCAGCTTCGAGCTCATGCAAAAGGCGCTGATGGCGGGAATGCCGATCCTGGCGGCAGTCAGCGCACCGTCGAGCCTTGCGGTCGACCTGGCACGCGAGTTCAACGTGACACTGGTGGGTTTTCTGCGCGGCAATAACTTCAATATTTATGCGGCTGAGGAACGGATAAGCTGATGGCGGAACGACGCATTGACAAAGAGTCCACGCGCGAGATTGTCAGGCAGTTCGGCGCAAAGCCCGAAATGCTCGTGCAGATACTTCAGGCGATCGTCATGCGCTACGGCTGGGTGCCCGAAGAGACGATCCGGCAACTTGCCGACGAGGTGAACCTCTCCCGTGCTGATGTTTTTGGCGTGGTGACCTATTACCACGACTTTCGAACCGAGCCGCCTGGCGAGCACATTGTGAAAATTTGTCAGGCCGAAGCCTGCCAGGCGATGGGCAGTCGCGAACTAACGGACCACGCGCGTATATCACTCGGAGCCGCACTGCACGAAACAAACGAGGACGTCACGCTCGAACCGGTGTACTGCCTCGGCAACTGCGCCTGTGCTCCGGCCGTGATGATCGACGGTAAGACTCATGGTCGCGTCAACCAGGTTCGTTTCGACGAACTTGTCGGCGCGATGAAGGAAAGCCGATGAAATCGGCTACCAAGATATATGTGCCGCGCGAGACTTCTTCGGTCTCGGTGGGTGCCGACGACGTTGCCCTCGAAATTGCGCGTGAAGCGAAGCGCACCGGTACCAGCATCGAATTGATTCGCAACGGTTCCTGGGGCGCGACGTGGCTCGAGCCGCTTGTTGAAGTCGAGGTCGACGGTACTCGCATTGCGTACGGCAATGTATTGGCGTCGGACGTGCCCGGGATGTTTGCAGCAGGCTTCGTCGAAGGGGGCGAACACCCGCGCCGCATCGGCCCGATTATGGAAGTCGATTACCTGATCAAGCAGGACCGCTGGACTTTCTGGCGCTGTGGGCTGATCGACCCGCTCTCAATTGACGATTTTCGCGCACACCAGGGCTTTACGGCCCTCGAAAAAGCTTTTAGCGACGGTGCCGACGCCGTCATCGATGCCGTGACCGTATCCGGACTGCGCGGTCGCGGTGGCGCCGGTTTTCCGACCGGCATCAAATGGCGCACGGTCGCCGACACCCATGCCGATCAGAAATACATCGCCTGCAACGCGGACGAAGGTGACAGCGGCACGTTTTCCGACCGTATGCTCATGGAGGGCGACCCGCTCGGACTTATCGAAAGCATGGCCATCGCCGGTTTCGCCGTCGGTGCGAGCAAGGGTTATATCTACCTGCGTTCGGAATACCCACTGACCCATTCAATTCTCTCCCGCGCGCTCGACGTTGCCCGCGAAAGCGGCTGGCTGGGACCGAATATTCAGGACAGTGGTTTTGATTTCGATATCGAGCTGCACGTCGGTGCCGGTTCGTACGTGTGCGGTGAAGAGACTGCGATGCTCGAAAGCCTCGAAGGCAAAAAAGGCATCGTTCGTTACAAGCCGCCGCTGCCGGCGCACGAAGGGCTGTTCGGCAAACCAACGGCCGTGAACAACGTCGTGACATTGGGCTCGGTTCCGAACATCGTGAATCTCGGCGGCGAGCGTTACTCGAAAATGGGTGTCAATCGTTCCAAAGGTACGCTTGCGTTTCAGCTGGCTGGCAATATCAAGCGCGGTGGCCTGGTCGAAAAATCATTCGGCATCACGCTTCGTGAACTGATAGACGACTGGGGTGGTGGTACGGCGAGCGGTCGGCCCGTTAAAGCCGTGCAGGTCGGTGGACCGCTGGGTGCCTACCTGACCGCCGATCAGCTCGATACACCGCTCGATTACGAGGCATTTATCGATATTGACGCGATTATCGGGCACGGCGGCATCGTGGTATTCGATGATACTGTAGACATGGCGCAACAAGCGCGATTTGCCATGGAATTTTGTGCAATTGAGTCCTGCGGCAAGTGCACACCCTGTAGAATTGGCTCCACACGCGGCGTAGAGGTTATCGATCGCATGATTGCGGGCGAAAACAGGGAAGAAAACTATGAATTACTGGTCGAACTGTGTGACACCATGGAAGGTGCGTCCCTATGCGCGATGGGGGGAATGACGCCCTATCCGGTGAGGAGCGTACTGAAGCACTTCGCGGAAGATTTTGCGTCTTCTGGAATTAAATGATGAACAGAACCCGACAAGTCGACCTGGGCGCTCCGGCGAGCAGCCGCGCGGCGACAGGGCAAGATCGTCGAGACGAACTGATATGATCAGCGGCGGGCGCCAGTAACTCGCACAGAAAAATAACTAAGGGGAAAACTCTGAATCGCCTAACGACCGCTAGCTTCGCGGGCATCCTAGCGTGCCTGCCACTCCTTTTCCTGGTTGCCCCGGTGTTCGCCACGGAAGTCAGTATTGACGCCCCCAAAGTACTGCTGACCAACGTCGGTTTCGACGTCAGGATCGATGGGCTCGCGTCGGGTAGCCGCATCGACCTGTTGCTCAACGGCAAG
>CAMYMP010000268.1 GCA_947259435.1 uncultured Woeseiaceae bacterium | reverse complement strand
ACGATGCAGACCGGGAACGCGGTTTCCGCGTAACGAGCTCCGGACTAACGCTCGTCACGCCCGACATGCTTGGGCAGCATCTGCATTACACGCGGTAGCGCAGGAACCCGCTTATCGGCAAGAAGCACGTAATTTTCCTTGCAGCCGAAAACGGCTCGCTGCCACGCGGCAAGGTCGGCGGCGTCGGTGACGTCATGCGCGACCTGCCTGCCGCCCTGGCCGATGCCGGTTGGCAGGCAAGTGTCGCGACACCCTCTTACGGAATGTTTCACGAGCTGCCCGGAGCGAACCTGATCGACCGGGTCGAGGTCATGTTTCGCGGTATTGCGCAGACTGTGGACGTTTACGAGGTGCCTGGAAGCGAGCCGACCGTCTGCAATATCGCCATCGAACACCCGCTGTTCTCGCCTCAAGGAGCAGGAAAGGTCTATTGCGATGATGAACCCGCGCGGCCGTTCGCCACTGACGCAAACAAGTTCGCGTTTTTCTGTGCCAGCGCGGCGGCCTGGATCGACAAGCTGCCTGAAGCGCCAGATGTCGTGCACCTGCAGGACTGGCACACGGGCGTCTACTGCGTGCTGCGCGAGTACGCCGATGCTTATGAGCGCCTGCGCAAAATCAGGACAATCTTCACAATACATAACCTTTCATATCAGGCCATCCGGCTCATCGCTCGAGTCCTGGTTCCCGATGCTGCGCTTCATACATTCGGCGATCCGCGACCCGTATCACGGCGAGTGCTTCAACCCGATGGCGACGGCGATCCGCCTGAGTAACAAAATCAGTACCGTATCGCCGACCTATGCGCAGGAGATCTGCGAACCCAGCAATCACGAGCGCGGCTTCATTGGTGGCGAGGGTCTGGAGAAGGAATTGTCGCAGGCAAGAGGCAGCGGACGTCTGGTGGGCATCCTGAACGGCTGCAGCTACGCGCGACGGCCCGGCCGCAAGCCCGGCTGGCAGCGTGTGCTCTCGCTCGCCGCAGATCAGGTTTCGACGTGGCGAACGGCGAATCCGACGGCTCGGGCGCACAGAATCGCCGCCGGCAGACTCGCGGCGCTGCCAAAGCGCAGACCGAAGCACGTGCTAACGAGCATTGGCCGGCTCGTCGGGCAAAAGGTCAGCTTGTTTCTTGAAGACATGCCAGACGGACGAACCGCGATTGAAACGGTGCTCGATGATCTCGGCAAGGACGCTGTGTTCATCGTCCTCGGCAATGGTGAGAAGTATTACGAAGAGCGCATGACGTACATCGCCGAGCGCGCCGAAAACCTCCTGTTCCTGTGCGGCTACTCTGAGTCCGTCGCCCTGCCCCTCTACCGGACCGGCAGCCTGTTCCTGATGCCGTCGAGCTTCGAGCCCTGCGGCATCAGCCAGATGCTTGCCATGCGTTCGGCGCAGCCCTGCGTCGTTCATGGTGTCGGTGGCCTCAAAGACACGGTCGAGGACGAAAGAACAGGGTTTGTTTTCGATGGCACAACAACTCAGGACCAGGCCAACGGTTTCATCGCGAGCGTGCGTCGTGCACTGAATGTCAAAACCGAAGAGAATGATCGGTGGCAGCGCATTTGCATTCGCGCCGCCTCCGCAAGATTCAGCTGGGAAAAGGCCGCACGGCAGACGATCGAGCAACTCTATGAACACGCTTGATACCGACGCGCAGCAGAACCACGATGCGTTCGCCGCATTGCTCGAAGGACGCCATGGCGATCCCTTTTCGCTACTCGGCGTGCACAGCGTCGGCGACGTCCGCATTGTGCGAACGCTGCAACCGCAGGCCGAGCGCGTACATCTGATCGACGTGGATGGCGAGCATCTCGCTGTAATGCAGCGTGTTCATGACGGCGGCCTGTATACGGCCGTCATGCCACCACGCAAGCGGCATTATTTGCTGCGCATAAGAACCCATGAGGGACGCACCTACGAGATCGAGGATCCGTACCGCTTTCCACAGACGCTCGGGGATCTCGACCTGTACCTGCTCGGTGAGGGATCGGACAGCAAGATCTACAACAAGCTCGGTGCACAGCTGCGCACGATTGCCGGCGTAAGCGGTGCGCGGTTCGCCGTCTGGGCGCCGAACGCGTCGCGCGTCAGCGTCGTCGGCGATTTCAATGACTGGGACGGCCGCCGGCACAGCATGCGCGTGCACCCGGCCAACGGTATTTGGGAAATATTCATTCCGGGCGTTGCACAAGGCTGCCGCTACAAGTACGAATTGCTCGATCGCAACGGCAAGCTGCTGCCACTGAAGACAGACCCGTACGGCTGCTTTCACGAGCCGCCGCCCGGCAACGCCTCAATCGTTTACGAAAGCCACTATGACTGGCAAGACCATGCCTGGACGGACAAGCGCAGCGTCGTTCCCGACCTCGACAAGCCGGTCAGCATTTACGAAGTACACCTGGGTTCCTGGCGCCGCAACTCTCTCGAAAATAACCGCTATCTGACCTACCGCGAATTTGCGGACGAACTGGTCGGCTACGTGAAGGAGATGGGCTTCACTCACATCGAATTGTTGCCGGTATCCGAACATCCGTTTGACGGCTCGTGGGGATACCAGCCGATCGGCATGTTCGCCCCTACGCAACGCTTCGGCGATCCCGACGATTTCCGTTACTTCGTTGACCGCTGCCACGCGGCCGGTATTGCGATCATTCTCGACTGGGTCCCCGCACATTTTCCCCAGGACGAACACGGCCTGCGTCGCTTCGATGGCACGGCGCTCTTCGAACACGAGGACCCCCGTAAAGGCGCGCACGCCGACTGGGGCACGCTCATTTTTAATTTCGGCCGTCGCGAAGTCATCAACTACCTGATTGGCAGCGCGCTGTACTGGATTGACGAATATCACATCGATGCGCTGCGCGTGGATGCCGTAGCATCGATGCTCTACCTCGACTACTCGCGAGAAGACGGCGAGTGGCTGCCGAACGAGCTGGGCGGCAACGAGAACCTCGAAGCGGTTGCGTTCCTGCGCAGGCTCAACACCGAACTGCACGCCCATGGTGCACCATCTTACGCCGAAGAGTCGACGGCCTGGCCCGCAGTTTCGCGTCCGGTCGACCAGGACGGCCTCGGATTCACCTACAAGTGGAACATGGGCTGGATGAACGACACCTTGTCTTACATGGGTGAGGATTCGGTGCATCGAAAACATCATCACGACAAGATGACGTTCGGCCTCGTGTACGCATTCAACGAGAATTTCGTGCTGCCACTGTCCCACGATGAAGTGGTACATGGCAAACGATCCCTGCTCGGCCGCATGCCCGGTGACGAGTGGCAACGCTTCGCGAACCTGCGCGCCTACTACGCCAGCATGTACGCGCATCCGGGCAAGAAGCTGTTGTTCATGGGCAGCGAAATCGCCCAGTATCAGGAGTGGAGCCACGATCGGTCGCTCGACTGGCACCTGCTCGACTATCCCTTGCACCGCGGCGTACAGCGGCTGGTAGGCGACCTCAATGACGTGTACCGGCGCACGCCGGCGCTGTACGAGGTCGATTTCGCCAGCGATGGTTTCGAATGGATCAACTGGGAAGACCGCGATAACAGCGTGTTGTCCTGGATACGTCGTGACAAATCGGGCGGCTACGTTATTTGTGTCACAAACTTCACGCCGGTTATTCGCAACGATTATCGGCTGGGTGTTCCGGACAAAGGTCTTTTCGAGGAAGTTATCAATACGGATGCAGAAAGCTACGGTGGCAGCGGTTGCGGCAATGCGCTCATGACGGCCGACAATATGGGTTGGCACGGCAGGCCGCACTCGCTGCGCGTGACGATACCGCCGCTCGCTACACTTATAATGCAACGACGAAACGATGGCTGTTAACGGAGAAAGATGAATGTCTGTGCGTTCTGACAAATCATTAGGTGTTGGCGAGATCGAGCTGCTGCAAGCGCCCGAGTTGCCCATGACGGCCGACGCAATCCTCAAGGATTTCACGCACTATTTCGGGCGCATGCTCGGACGGCGCACGATTCGCACCAAGTCGCCGTTCCTCTACCAGGCGGTCGTTTTTGCCGCGCGCGACCGCATAATGGAGCGCTGGGGCCAGACGCGCATGGCGATAGAGCGCGAGGACAACCGGCGTGTCAGCTACCTGTCGCTGGAATTCCTGATGGGCAGGCTGCTGCGCAATGCCTTGTTGAACCTCGGCATCGAAGGCGAAACCAACGAGGCGCTGCAGCGTATCGGCCTGGATCTCGAGGACGTGTATGACCGCGAGCACGACGCGGGGCTCGGTAACGGCGGCCTCGGCCGGCTCGC
>CAMYMP010000267.1 GCA_947259435.1 uncultured Woeseiaceae bacterium | reverse complement strand
CTCGGCGCCTGTGGGCGTCCCGGTGGAAATCAATATGCTGTGGCCGGGGAAGCGCTCTTTTATCGCGCGTATCAGCGGAACTGAAGCCTGCACCTCGCCAACCGAAACCGCATGAATCCAGATAGACCTATCGAGCTTTGGATAGCCTAGCCCGAATCGCTGTCCGATCCGGTCCTTGTACCTGCGGTTGATCACGCTGCGAATCAACCAGTAGATCGCAACCGGAATCTGTAGGAGGTAGACAACTAGATTGTATAGAAGGCGCACTTCTCAAGAGCCTTGTCTCACACTCGCCTTTAGCTCTTGATTCGGGGGTAAGCCGCTACCCGCACTTGGAGTCGCCGCATGAAAGGCACGTCAGACAACCGTCCATCATAATTACTGCGGTCGTATTGCACTTGCTGCACAGCTGGGCACCATCCGGATAATCGTTCTCAGAAAACGCGTCTTGCTGCTTCTTCGCTTCTTCGAATTCCGCCCGTTTTTCCGCGATCAACTGCTTCTGACCTTCATCGAGTTGAGGCTCGGCAAGCAGGCCAATCGCAATGAGATGCTTCTCAACAATGTAGCCAAGCTCCGCAATGATCGACGGCATGAACTTGCCGCCGGGCTGCCAGTAGCCGCCACGCGGATCAAACACCGCTTTCAACTCATCGACGAGAAATGCGACGTCACCGCCTTTGCGAAAGACAGCTGAGATGATACGGGTCAGGGCAACGATCCACTGATAGTGGTCCAGGTTTTTCGAATTGATGAAAATCTCGAAAGGCCTGCGTTTTTCGTGCTCGGTACCTTGATTCAACACGATGTCATTAATGGTCACGTACATCGCGTGATCCGAGATTGGCGTTTTGACTTTGTAGGTCGAGCCGACCAGAATCTCCGGCCGCTCGAGTTTCTCGTGCATGCGAATGACTTCGGCTCGATTTCCACCGCCGCCCTCGCGCTTGAATTCCGGTCGCGCTGCCTTTTCCTCAGCGTCCGACCGTCCTACGTCGTACCCGACAATTTTCTTTTCTATCTTGATCATGTCTGTGCTCAGAATTTTCCGTAGTAGCCTTCTTTGAGAGCATCGAACAAATTGGCGGCCGTATGGATCTCGCCGTCGTATTCGATCTCTTCATCGCCCTTCAGCTCTATCGTCGAGCCGTCTTCGAGCTCAAATTTATAGACCGTGTTCTTCAGGTCTTTCTCCTTGACAAGCACGCCCTGGAACGCCTCCGGGTTAAAGCGGAATGTCGTGCAGCCTTTTAGACCCTGGTGGTAGGCGTACAAATAGATATCCTTGAAATCCTCGTAAGGATAGTCCGTTGGCACGTTCGCCGTCTTCGATATCGACGAGTCAACCCACTTCTGCGCCGCGGCCTGAATATCGACATGCGCTTTGGGCGATACATCCTCTGCCGTAATGAAATAATCGGGCAGGCTGTTACCGGCCATCGCGTCGCCGCCAGCGTTTGGCATTGCCTCTTTGTCCACCAATTCGCGATACGCCAGCAGCTCGAAGGAATAGACGTCCACTTTTTCCTTGGTCTTCTTGCCCTGCCGAATCACATTGCGGAAGTAATGATGCGCAAAACTCGGCTCAATTCCGTTGCTGGCATTATTGGCCAGCGACAGCGAAATCGTGCCCGTTGGCGCGATAGAGCTGTGGTGCGTAAACCGCGCGCCGGTTTCGGCCAGCTTCTCGACCAGATCGGGCGCCTGGGAAGCCACTCTCTGCATGTAGCGGCTGTAGCGCGCGTGCAGGATGCGGCCCGGCACCTTGTCGCCGGCCTGGTAGCCGTCCGCCTTCATCTCGGGGCGCTTCCTGAGCATTTGCTCGGTGACCTCGAACTGCTCGGTCATGATCGGCGCCGGACCTTTCTCTTTGGCAAGTTCCAGTGCTTCTTCCCAACCGGCAAGTGCTAGTTGTCGAGCTACCTCTTCGGTGAACTCGACGGCCTTGGCGTCACCATACTCCATGCGCATCATCGTAATTGTCGACCCGAGGCCCAGAAAGCCCATGCCGTGGCGCCGTTTTCTTTGTATCTCGTTGCGCTGCTGCGGCAGCGGCAGGCCATTGATTTCGACGACGTTGTCGAGCATCCGCGTGAATACCTTCACGACATTGCGAAACGCGGCCCAGTCGAAGCGTGCCTTGTCGGTAAACGGGTCGACAACGAAGCGCGTCAGATTGACCGAACCCAGGAGACATGATCCGTAGGGCGGCAGCGGCTGCTCGCCGCACGGGTTGGTCGCACGAATGTTCTCATCGAACCAGTTGTTGTTCATCTCGTTGACCTTATCGATCAACACAAACCCGGGTTCCGCGAAATCGTAGGTCGAAGCCATGATCAGGTCCCAAACGCGCCGCGCTGGCAACACTTTGTATATCTTGCAGCCGACCAGCCCCTCCGCATTGGTGACATAGTTGCCCGGCTCCGGCCATTCGCGCCAAACAAACTGGGTCATATCGTCGAGATCGAGTTCCTCCTCTTCGACCTCCTTTTGCGTGACAGGAAATGCGAGACTCCAGTCATCTTCGTCAATGACTGCCCGCATGAATTCGTCTGTGACCAACAAGGACAGATTGAACTGCCGCAAGCGACCGTCCTCGCGCTTGGCGCGTATAAATTCCATGACGTCCGGGTGACCAACGTCGAACGTGCCCATCTGCGCGCCACGGCGGCCGCCGGCCGAGGACACCGTGAAACACATCTTGTCGTAGATATCCATGAACGACAGCGGACCCGACGTATACGCGCCGGCCCCTGATACGTAGGCTCCTTTGGGCCGCAATGTCGAAAACTCGTAGCCGATGCCGCAGCCCGCTTTCAGCGTTAGTCCCGCCTCGTGTACCTTATTGAGGATGTTGTCCATCGAGTCGCCGACCGTACCCGACACCGTACAGTTGATCGTCGATGTAGCCGGCTTGTGCTCGCGTGCTCCGGCATTCGACATGATGCGGCCTGCCGGAATCGCGCCGCTACGTAATGCCCACAGGAACTGCTTATAAAAATCGTCGCGCTTGGATTCGACTTCGACACTCGCAAGCGCGCGCGCAACACGTTTGTATGTGTCGTCTATCGTCTCGTCGATCTTGTGACCGTCTTTGGCCGCCAGCCGATATTTCGCATCCCAAATATCGAGTGACGCAGCCTGAAATTCTATGTCGGTGACCGTGTGCGCATCCAGATGAACGGCAGACTTCATTGCCTTTTCTTCTCCCCTTCTCCGTTGGAGACCCCAATTTGTCTCCTCACGGAGACGCATTTTTCTTGACCCACTTTTGCCCAAGGAACAGCGACCCGCCCACCGCGCGTGCGTTTTAACGCGGCGAGTGCCAGAAATGGCCTCTTTTTCCTTCTTGATTGGACACAAGATGTAGTGTCCGAACCGTCCTCAGATTATGCCCGTAAGCAGCGACTGTCAAGGGTTTACGCCAAATTTGTGTATAGGTTTTTGTTTTATTAATTCAACAAGTTATGAATTATTCCGCAGTAAGTGCTTTAAAAACATGGCAAAAAAAATGACACTTTTGTAAATCTCGGCATGCACTACATATAGTGGCACCAGGTGGATCAAAAATAACGCAAAAAAAAGACCATAAGTGGCCGCCTCCTGTGCCTTCCTTG
>CAMYMP010000266.1 GCA_947259435.1 uncultured Woeseiaceae bacterium | reverse complement strand
CGAAATACGATTCTGCAAAGTCGACTAGTTCTCGAGTTGAGAACAGCATCGAATCTGCTTCGCCTACCTTTCCAACGCGAATCGCAGCGGCTGCAGCGAACTCCTTCCCTACAATGGGGAAATGGACCCCATCGTCGTTTGCCATGTCAATATTCTCCACCCACACGCGCTCACCATTTACAATCATAGGATAACGATGCGTGGTGGTGCGTCGCTTAGGAACAAGCGACTCCGCATAGTGTAAGGACGTGCATCGATTAAAGCCGACACCCAACAGTAGGGTTTGCGCGTCAAAGTCGTATAGCTTCTCGAATGGTGTGCCGCGCCCCTCACAAAACTCCAACGCGTGTTCTTTCGTTAATTCGCTGCCGAGTGGACCATTGGCACAAACGGATACCAATGGGTGATCGCTTCTCAGCGTACCCGGGTACGTCCGAAAAGCCTCTGGAATTGCGCCCATCGTCGTTGGTGTAGTCAGTGGATCAAACACCGGAAGGTGCGCACGTATCGTTTCATTCCAATCGGCGTGTACTCTTTCGTCATTCCAATCGCTTGGATCCGAAACTTGTGGAGACTCGGCTGGCATAACGAGCGTTCCATCAGCCCCGAGAACCTCGACAAATGCTCTGATCACGGTAACGGGACCGCCGACAGTCCAACCGACTTTACCCAATGACGAATGAACCATCACCGTCCTTCCGGACTCCAGTCCAAGGTTTGCCAATTCTCGAGCCAATGACTCTTGTGTGTTTGGAAGCGGCATCGGGTGGATTCCTACGATATTCTTGAGCGTCCGCTTTGGGTCAGAAGCGGCCCTTTCCAATGTGCTAAATACTAGCATTTGAGCGGCTGCTTGTGGCGCACACCGGCCAGTCGCCATTCACCGAAAGCGGCCGTTCGCGAGTGGCAAGTCTTGGGATCACCGTGAAAGGTCGAGCGGCAAGAATTGGCCGCCTCTAGCCGCTCACGAATGGTAGCTTATGGCCGGAATAGATCGCATGAGTGAAAAAAATCTGAAATTCTAACGATGATTAGAATTTCAAATGTCTATTTCGTTTCGACGTGTCTACAATGAATGTGCTGGCCGTTTTTCAAATGTTTACGATCGTTCATTCTGGTTAAGAAGGCGCAAGTCTTTGAATCGTGGATGTCGTTTTTCCAGTGTTTATTACCCCGAACCAACGGCCGAGGACGGCCATAAGCAGCCGGCCATATATTGTTTAGTTGTCATCCTTCAATAGCACTTGGCGTTGCGCTTGTCATACGAGAGTAGACCTGCTCACCGACGTACGCACCGACGACTGCTGAAGCAAGAACAATTATCATCGATGGGATATTACCGATGGCAGTGGTTGTGATATTCGCTTGGCCTGCAGGTAGCGCAATCCTGTAGAGCATGTACTGGGCGACCAGCCACAATAGTATTGTAAACGTTGCAGCTACTGGGACGAAGCGACCTCTAGAGACAAATCCGCCTACAGCAAAGATCGCGAGAGTTGCGAGAATATCCCAAATGGTCGGAACGAAAACGTGTTGGTCGCCGAACTGGAGATGAGAAGGAGCAGGCCCGGATGGAAACAAGTCTGCGAACAATCCAACAACAATAACTGCAGCAACTCCGAGGAGTCTACGCGAGTTTGGTTGCTCCATTTTCAAACCTCCGTGGTCAACAGATCGAGTGTCTGCTTCGGGTCATTAGCCGACATATTTCCGTGAATCTGGCGACCGGCTGCTATGGGTTGCGGTCCCTCAGAAAAACTATCACACGAACGTCTGCATCTAACGCCGAAGCCCGCCAAACAGTCAACAGATCATGATTGAGCGTTCGACGATCAGTGTACTTTGCGGTGATCAATATCGCACAGGTGTCCCACGGCCAGATCGCGGTCCATGACTTCGCCTTCCCATTTCGTCACGCAGGTCTGCGCATGGATGTGCCGGTCCTCGAGTTTCTCTTTCAGGTTGATGACCACGTTGTCTTTCATTGGCGGCGGTTTGTAGCCGGTTTTACCAATCGGATCACCCAGCTTGTCCCTGAAAACGATTGCGCCGTGCTTTTCCTTGCCACAGCCAAAGCCACCCTCGTGCACCAGCCGGTGATGGAAACGGCACAGCTGCACCAGGTTATCCAGGCTCGTCTCGCCGCCGTCCGCCCAGTGCCTGATGTGGTGCCCGTCGATCGAATAGCGGTGGGTGCAGCCCGGGAAACGGCAGTTTTTGTCCCGGGCCCGCAATGCGCGGCGCATGGGGGCGGGAATGGCCCTTGTTTTGCGGCCAATACTCAGCGGTTCGCCTTTTCCGTCCTCGATGAGCCTGCTGACGGAGGTGTCACAGCAGATGCGCCGTGACGTTTCCGCGGTAACGTGGGGTCCGTCTTCTATGTGGCATAGCTCCTCGTCCGGCGTTACCGCGGTAACGTCGGAATTGCCGCATTGCAGCGTTTCCGCGGTCACGTGGAGCATCACCTGGTAGCGATCCGCAGACGATGAGGATGCCGGGCCGGTCTCGAGATACGACTCGGCCATGTCCGCCAATGCATCGGCGCGCCGCACCGCGACCGGCTCCCAGGATTCCGCGCTAACGTCAGTTGGCCGATCCTCATTGTCCACCGCCGCGTCGAGTGCTTTCAAAAGCAACGCGCCCACCTCGCCCGGTAAGCGCCCGTTGAACACCAGTGAGCCATCGTCATCCCAGCGATAGTTCAGCGAACGGTTCCTGAACTGCTTGTCTGCGATCTCGTCATCGTGCAGCCGCCGGGCCCGGCGATAAGCACTGACCAGCGTCTCGACGTGATGAGCCGTGCCGTGACGCGCGATCATCAGCAGGTAGTCTTCACTCTCAGGATTGGCCACCCGCGTCATCGCCCTGACTTTCGAGTAGCTGATCTCGCCGTTGCGAAACGCTTTGCTGATCTTCGGCAGCTCGGCCAGCGCATTCGCGACCCGCACCTTCTCCCTGCCGGCGTTCATGCCGATGCCGCATTTCCAGTTTAGCCAGTGCGCACAGGAACAGATGCCCTCGAGCTTCCACAGCCCTGCCTTGTCGAACTCGCGGATCTTCACCAGCAGCTCGTAGGTTGCCGCGGTGATGTAGCCATAGAGCTCGGTGATCTCGTCGCCCAGCGCCCTGGGACGGACAAATTCGGGGTGTAAACGGGCAGGACTCTGCGACATGACTGCGCTCCGGAAAGAGCTGTGTTTATATACAGTATTTTACGCTTATCTATATGATTTTCAATGTATAAATCTGTATGATTCGAAGCCAATGAAAACGGCCACCGAGAAACGCAACGAGCGGATCTGGGCGACGATATGTGACATCCCTGAGGGGTCGGTTGCGAGCTACGGGCAGGTCGCGGAGATTGCCGGCATCCCGCGTGGTGCCAGGCAGGTCGGGTACGCCCTTCGACATCTGCCGAAAGGTCACAAGGTGCCCTGGTACCGGGTCATCCAGGCTTCGGGCAAGATCGCGTTCAGGGAGGGGAGTGATGCGTTCAGAGAGCAGAAGAAGCGGCTTATGCGAGAGGACGTGGCTGTCCTCAAAGGCCGCGTCGACATGAAGAAGTACCGCTGGCAGCCGAATCTTGATGAGCTCTTGTGGAAGCCAAACGCGGCCTGGGA
>CAMYMP010000265.1 GCA_947259435.1 uncultured Woeseiaceae bacterium | reverse complement strand
GGCGCCTCTGACGCGAGCTCGCGCAGTCTGTCTTCCTCCAGCAGCGATAAACCGTCGAGTTGGGCATCGCCGTTTTCGCGACCGGCGCGCGCACTGAGCATGTCGAAGTCATCCGGCGACAGCAGCCTTAAGTCAGGCCGCAAAGCATGCTCGGCCAGCCAGGCATTGACTTCGAGGTCAAACGGCGAGCTGCTGGCGAATATCCAGCTGTCTGCATCGCGTTGCCACGGCAGCCAGCCGCGCTCGAGCAGGAAATCCAGCGGCAGCGCCTCGCTACCTTCGGGCAAATGCCAGTCGCGCCAGTCGTCCGCGGCAAGCACCGGCGCACCGAACCACTTCGAATAGATTCCTGGCAGGTCCTCGGACGGCAGGCTGCCCATGTTGACGAGGATCTGGTCGAGCCGGCCGCCGTGTCTCGCCTGGTAGGAACGCGCTTTTTCGATGTCCTCGCCCGGGACACCGTGCTCGGAGAAGACGTCGAGCATCGCGCTCACTGGAAGACGATGTCCGCTTCGTCGTCCTCACCCCCTGGACGCCCCCCGTCACCGTATGACGACAGGGAATACGGGTACTCGCCGTCTTTCGTCACCGCGTAGACGTACGGGTTGCCCCAGGGATCAGGAGGGATATCTCGTGGCATGTAGGGGCCGTCCCAACCGGGGCTATCGCTTTTTCGCAGTTCGTCGAGTTTCTCAGGGTAACTTCCGACATCCAGCCGATAGGTATCGAGCGCCGTCGAGATCATCTGCATTTGCGCCATGGAAGTCTTGCGCTGCGAGGAGGACACTTTCGAAAACATCGCCGGGGCAACGAGCGAGATCAGCAGGCCCATGATCACGATGACGATCAGTATTTCGATCAGCGTGAAGCCGCCGCTCCGGCGCCTGTTACCGTCGTGTGTAGCCCTGCATCTCATCGCTATTTCCGTCGCAGATCTGACCGGCCAGTATAACTGATGGTAGTGACTAACGCAGTATGCCAGGGGGCCTCAGGAATCGGCGCCCGCGCGGCCGGCATGGCCGACGAGCACGGCAAACACGCCGAGTAGTCCGCCCAGTAGCGTGCCGACGATTGCTATAAGCGCCCGTTTTGGACGCTCCCGCTGCTTGGGCGATACGGCCGGATCCAGGATCTTGAACGCAAACTCCGCGTTGCCTTTGGCCAGCATGAGCTGCTGCAACTCACTTTCCAGCAGGCGCCCGATAGACTCCTGCAACGTCACGAGGTTACTACTCGCCATTTCCGACTGCAGGTAAGAAACGTTCGTCTCGGCTTTCTGTAATGCACGCTCGCGCAGGCGATCGTTGAGGCGACGAACGAGAACGTTGGCCCATTCGGCGGCGGTATCCGCATCGGTCCACTCGACGGCAACCGTCACCAGTCCGCTGCTGCGATCTTCGGCGACCTTGAGGATCGAACTATGGAAGAACTTTACGCCGTCACGAATATCCGGCGCCTCGGCGGGATTGGCCGCCTTCCAGCGTTTGTTGCCTGCGTCCCAATGCTGCTCGAAAAACACCGGCATCAGGTTGAGCTGCTCGATGAAGTTGCGCGCGAATTCCCTTGACTGCAGTACGGCGAGCGCCTCGACGGCGGTCCGTTCGCCAACGTTCACACCCGCCAGCGCGGCGAGCCCGCCAAGCTGACTGCCGAGCACCGGTGCCGACTGTTTCTCCGCGGGCGCCAGCAACACCTCGGCACGAAAAATCTCTGTCGCCAGCAGTGCGTACACAACCGAACCAATGGCAAAAATGATCACGGCCGCGATGATGGTGAATTTGCCGTGCCAGAGTATCTGCCAGATCTGCCGCAAGCTGATCCTGTCATCGGATGCGCCGGAGAATATCGACGCGGGCGAGACGTAGACCAGACCCTTTGCCTGCTCTTGCGCACTATTTTCTGCTCGGGTGTCGCCGTCGTTTGGGCCGCGTGTTGTCGTCATGATCAGTCTCTGAACGTCTGTATTGCCGCGACTGCAATCGATGCCTGGTAGAGTATCTGCGTTACGTTGGTCCAGAACGTGATCGGCCGGATCCTGTCCGTTTCCAGCGGAACGACGATCGTGTCACCTGCCCTGATTTCGGCCTGCTGGCCGCGCCCGAGCCAGCGCGAGCGATTTCCCGTAACCACGGCGCCGCTCGCCCGCACGACGTAAATGAGTTTCCTGTCGGCTCGCCGGGTCAAACCGCCGCTCATCTGGATATAGCCTTCACGATTCAATCCCGGCTGGTACAGATGCGATGTATTCTGCTGGGTCTCGCCGATCACCGTGACTTCCTGCGCCTTCTTGGGCACCAGCAGTCGATCGCCATCGCGGAGCTCCACGTCGGGCACCCGGTTGCGGTTTGTCGAGCCTGCCACCAGCTGGTCGAGATCGATCACGAGTCGACCGATGGCTTCCGTAGCTCGCAGCTGGGCCAGCAGCTGCCGCCCGGTATCGAGGGTTTCGGAACCCGTCGTGTCGACATTCTGCAACGACAACGACGTCAGGTCCGCCTCGAGCCTTCTGGTAAGCACTTCAATCTGCTCCTGCTCTTTTTCGCGCAACGATTCGCGCAGGAAGATCGCACCCTCGGGAAACGCCGTGTCGCTCAGCCCGCCGGCGCGCTCCAGCACTTGCCCGAGTGTCTCGCCCTGGCGTATGCGGTATTCGCCGGGGAACTTCACCTCACCGTCGAGCGCAACGGTCCAAAGCGTATCCCAGTCCGGGATCCTGCTGATGCGCAGGTTGTCGTGTTCGGTAAGCACCAGGTTCGCAGCTTCGTTGCCGCCGAGTGCTGCGTCGAGATCGACGTTGATGACGTCCGTGTTGCGATACTCGCCGCCGACGACCTCGTAACGCGCGATCTCGGCCCTGAGCGCATAGGCCTCTTCCGAAAGACTGCCCCCTGCGCGCACCAGGTCACTGACCCGCATTCCCGGCTCGAGCGGATACGTTCCGGGCGCCTTGATCTCTCCCGATACGCTCACCTCGCGGTAGGGCTCGCCGGAACGCCCCTGCAGCTGCAGTTCTTCGAGCAGCGAATCGATGACGCGCTGCCGTCCAAAGGCGAGATTGAACACGTGTACGGTGTCGCGAGCCTGCAGCGGAATATTGTCCGGGGAATTCGGATTCGCAAGCGCATCGTTGAGGTTGGCCGAGATGGCGCTGACACGGCGCGTTTTCGCGTCCTCGCGGCGCACGAGTACATAGCCCGAGTCCGCACCGGGCTGCAGCGCCAACTCCGAGCTAATGAGGTCTGAAAGCCGCATACCGGTGCGCCACTGGTAAGGCCCCGGCCTGTGCACGTGTCCGACGAGCGTGATCGTATCCTCGAACTGCGGCAGGACGTGCGGGACAAAGACGACATCGCCGGCGCGCACGAGCATCGCGGCTTCTTCGTTGTTACCCACGTCGAGGGACAGCACCCTGCGCTCCTCGTTGCCCTGGATGCGTTCGATGCGCGCGCCTTTTGGATAAGCATCGGGCAGCAGGCCACCGGCCATGCGTATTGCTTCGGCTATCGTCGTCTGGCCCCGCGTTTCGTAGATAGCCGGCCGCTTGACAGCGCCGCCGACGCTGACCTGCAGGCCGATCGGCGGAATAAAAATCACGTCACCCGGCTGCAGCCGATGGTCACCCG
>CAMYMP010000264.1 GCA_947259435.1 uncultured Woeseiaceae bacterium | reverse complement strand
GGATTACTGCTACGTGATCGCGGATGGCGACGTCGCGGCGGCAGGTACACCGGCGGAGCTTAAAGCTACTTCGTCGGAGCTCGTAAACCAGTTTATGCATGGACTACCGGACGGCCCGGTCGGGTTTCACTACGACGCGCCGGACTATCACGAGCAGCTGCTCGGCAAGCGATCGGACCGGACCTGATGTTCAGGGATATCTACGTCACCTTTTATCAGTTCCTGAGCACGTTCGGTGCGATGTGCCTGTTCTTTTTGCGCCTCTTGCAGCATACACCGGGAGTGCTGTTCAAGCGCTTTGGCCTGGTCGCCTACCAGATCTACAACGCAGGCGCGCTGTCGATCGTGATCATCATGGTCAGCGGCCTGTTTGTCGGCGGTGTGCTGGGCCTGCAGGCATACTCGAACCTCGAACGATTCAACGCGGAGGACACGACCGGAATCTTTGCCGGGTTTGCCCTGATCAAGGAGATCGGCCCGGTCATAACGGCGTTGCTGTTCGCCGGCCGCGCAGGAACCGCGCTTGCATCAGAAATTGGGCTGATGAAAGCGACCGATCAGCTGTCAGCGATGGAGATGATGGCCGTCAACCCGCTGAGCTACGTGGCCGTGCCGAGGTTTCTTGGTGGGGTGATTTCCATGCCGCTGCTCACCGCGGTCTTCACGACAGTCGGCTTGCTTGGCTCCCATCTCGTGGCTGTCGAGCTACTGGGAGTCGACGTCGGTGCGTATTGGCAGCAGCTGCAAAGCGCGCTGGATATGGAAGATGTCCGCGAAGGCATCATAAAAAGCGTCGTATTTGGCGTTGTGGCGAGCTTGCTCGCCGTTTGGGAAGGTTATAATTCGATACCTACGGCAGAGGGCGTCGGCAGAGCCACGACGCGCACGGTCGTGATTACGGCAATCGCGGTACTGGTTTTCGATTTCATGATCACTGCTTGGGTTCTCTGAGGAAAGACGATGCAACAAACACGCACGATGGAAGTAGGTACCGGTCTTTTTGCGTTATTGGGCATCGCCGCGCTTTTCTTCCCATAGTTTTCGACAAGGAGTCGCTCGAGGCCGTCGTGACCTTCGTGATTGACAGCCAGTACGACGAGATCCCCGATGACTCCGACGCAAGTATTCTGACCGCGGGCCTGCTTGGCAGCCAGTACGTAGGTCTGCAAGCTGGCGGGTCCGAGTTTTATCTCGAAGACGGTAGTGAGATCCTGTTCACGCAATCGGCCGTCGTTCTTGAGAATATAATTGGCAAGTTCCTGATCGGCGGATCAGGTGATGATGAAGAAAGCGAGTAGGAACGTAAGAGAATGAAGCCATGCACCGATTCTTGATTGCAGCAATTTTCGCGTGTTTCACGTTGGCCATGCCGGACGCGAGAGCGGCGGCTGAGCCGATCGATGTAATTCGAGAGGCCGTCGATCTTCTGACGGAGGGCCTCGATGGCCGGAAAGAGGAACTCGCGGCCGACAAGAATGCACTGTACGCTTTCATCGACGGGATTTTGATGCCCCGCTTCGATCGTCAATTCGCGGCTGGAGCGGTTCTGGGCAAACACTGGCGGACGGCAAGTGATGAGCAGAAAGACCGCTTCGTTGCAGCGTTCTACACGGCGCTGCTGCATCGCTACGCCGACGGTATTCTCGAGTTCAATACGGATCGCGTCGAGATTCTTCCTTACAAGGGCGATGCAAATAAGAGAACGACCGTGGTCAAGACTCGCGTGAAACTTGATGATGGCACCAGGATTCCTGTCCACTACACGCTGGTCAACCGGGAAGACCAGTGGCGCATGTTCGATGTCAAGATCGAGGGTGTGTCGTACGTTCGCAACTACAGAGCGGAGCTCGAATCCGAGATCCGCAGTTCAAGCCTGGACAGAGTGATTCAACGGCTGGAAAACGATGCCGGCATCGCCGCGGATGAGTAGTTTCGAACTCAAAGAAGTCGAAACAGGACGCTTCGAACTGGTCGGCGAAATGTCATTTGAAAATGCCGACAAGATCCTGGCATCGAGTCGACGTTTATTCGGCAATTACGCCGGGTTGAAAGTTGATTTGTCGCAGGTAAAAAGGGCCGATTCGGCCGGCCTCGCGCTGCTGCTGGAGTGGAAGGCACAGGCAAACCAGAAAGCCGGTGCCATCGACTTCTTCGGTATTCCCGATAGCCTTCTCGCAATCGCACAAACCACCGAAGTCAGCGATCTGATCTGATTCTGCTCGTTCTACTCGTCTTCTTCGAAAAACTCATCGAAGAGTTCATCTTCGTATTGCTCGCCGTTGCTCGGCGGGTCGCCGTCGTAAATTCGGAACGTGCGGTTTTGCCGGAACGCCTCGCGAACTGCTATGTACGGGTCTTGAGAATCTTCGAGAATCGAGTCGGCCGATAATAGCCGATACCTGAGGTCGATTACCCGGATCCCCCAGACTTTGCTGCGCGCCGATGAGTTGTCGTAGTACCTCCAGATATCGGAGTAGTAGTCGACGGGCAGTGCCGCAACATCCGACGCCATATTCGGGCCCCAGATCGGCAGGACGATGTAAGGGCCATCGGGTACGCCCCAAACGGACAGTGTCTCCCCGAAATTCTCATCGTGACGTTCCAGGCCGCCAGCGCCGGCAACGTCTATAAAGCCACCCAGGCCCAATGTGCTGTTGAATAGGAAACGGCCGAGTTCGCTAAAACCTCGTTTCGGTTTGCCCTGCAGGAAGTTATTCAGCGACGATCTCGGCGTAGTCAGATTGCTGAAGAAATTCGAAATTCCGCGTCGAACAGGCGAGGGCACGACTTTCCTGTAGCCGCGCGCGAGCGGCCGCAGAGCAACTTTATCAACCGCCGTGTTGAAGCCATGGATCTTGCGGTTCAGCGGCTCCAGCGGGTCGTACGCGACGTAGGATGATTCTGCATCAGCTGCGTCCGTTGTTGCACACGCGGATAGCTGGCTCAAACCGAGCAGCATGAGCGCGATCACGGCATAATGCCGCAAGGGAACGAATTCTGCCGGGTGTGCGCGGGTCATCTGCTGCCGTTTCTAGCCGAGACGCCAACCGGTCGGCTCCTCTGCAATTGAATAAGCTGCTCTTCGGTCATGAACTCGCGGATGAAGTCAATTCGAGCCTCAAAGCGAATGCGTTGAATTTCCTGTAGCTCTGGTAACGTCAGTGCCCGCCGCAGGAAATTGACGCCGCCGATCAGATCGCCTGTCATCAGTCGATACTCTGAAAGGTAATAGAGGGCTTCGGCTTCGTCACCAGCCTCGCTAGCCGCACGTGCAATCAGGCGCACCTGTTCAGGCGTCGGTGGAACGTTGTTCATGAGATCAAGTAGCATCTTGTGCGCCTGGTCGGCCTTGCCGAGCTGCAGCAGCAACTCACCGTAATGAATTACAAGCGGCACGTTGCGCGGGAACAGCTCGATCGCCTGATCGAATATCGCCTGTCCCGACGCGTATTGTTCGAGGGCCAGCTGCGTTTGCCCGAGTCCAATGTAATAAGCAATGACAGTCTGATCGCTCTCGGCCAGGTCGTCGAATATCCGGCTGGCTTCGAGATGCCGGTCGGCGCGCTGGTACGCGACTGCACGTCCGTAACGTTCGATGTCGGTTTGATTCGTGTAGTCGCGTCGCTCGAAGTACTCGACAGCCTGTTCCGGGGTCTGGAATGCAGCGACACGCAGGCGTGCCTGAGCAATGCCATAGTTCGTAGAATCAGCGCTCTTCGATCGGGGATATTCACGAGCCCGGCTCCGAGCCTCGGCAATTCGAGCGGTAGTGACCGGGTGGGTACGCAAGAACTCCGGCATGCGCGTGTCCGGTGTGCCCAGCTGCTGCCGTGACATAACTTCGAAGAACGAAGCCATACCCTGTGGATCGAAACCGGCTTCGGCCAATGCGAGGATGCCGATCCTGTCGGCTTCGTATTCGTTGCTGCGCGTGAAATTGATCTGCTGCTGCGCCGCGGTGCCCTGAGCGATCGCAATGGCGCCCTGCACGGCATCGGCGTCGCCGCCGGCAGCACCCAGAATCATCGCACCAAGCATCAGCGCTGTTGTCAGAATGCTTTGCCGCTGGTTGGCATGAACCGCGCGCGCAATGTGACGTTGTGTGACGTGCGCAATCTCATGCGCGAGCACGCCGGCCAGCTCGTCCTCATTCCGTGTCGCATCGATCAGACCCGTATGCACGCCGATGTAGCCGCCGGGCAGTGCGAACGCGTTGATGCGAGTGTCATCGACAACAAAAAACGTAAAGCTGTAGTCGCCGTCATTGGTTTGGGCGGCGATGCGGTGGCCGATATCGTTGATATATTCGGTAATCTGCGGATCTTCGACAAGCGCACCGCTGCGGCGAATATCGCGCATGATCGCGCGTCCGATTTGCGCTTCCGTCGTTTTGTTCAGAATCGCATCAGCAGGGCTGCCCATGTCGGGTATCTGGATGTCATCCGCGCCCGCACCGCCGGTAAAGGCAATACTGGTGACGCACAGCAGCAGCAGGGCGCGTTTGCAATAGGCTTTGATCAACGGCAAATACTCAATTGGCTCTGTCACTGGTTTCGGACCGGGGCCGCCGGCGACCGTTCCCTAATCATAACGGCTGTAAAGGCCGTGTCGATGGCGGCGCCCAGCCGGATCCAGGAGCTTTTGATATAAGTCAATAAAAAAATCAATGAGTTATCGCTTAGAGGGCTTTGACCGCGGCGAGAACTTCGTCGGCATGTCCCTTGACCTTGACCTTGCGCCATTCCCTTCGCTGTTTGCCAGCCGAGTCGATCAGGAACGTGCTGCGCACCACGCCCATGAATTTCTTCCCGTACAGCGATTTCTCATGAATGACATCGAATTTCTTGCACAGCTTCTCATCGGGATCGGACAACAGGTCGTATTGAAATCCCTGCTTGGCCTTGAATTTCTCGTGCAAGGCGAGGCTGTCGCGCGACACGCCGAGTACGACCGTATTCTGGCGCCGGAACCGGGCGTGCAGCGCTTTGAAATCCAGGCCTTCCTGCGTGCAGCCGGGTGTGTTGTCTTTCGGATAGAAGTACATGACGACATTCTGGCCGCGCAGGTCTTTGAGTCGAATCTTCTTGTCACCTGCTGCATCGCACGTGAAGTCGGCGACGACGCGATTCATTGCTGGTCCGCTCAACGGAGTCTCCCTTGCCGTAATCAGGCTTTGACGGGCTCGAGTATTGCATCAAGATTGAGGCGATCACACAGTTCGTGGAATTCCTCGCGCAGCTGCGCAATATGCACGGATGAGGGGATATTGACCGCCATCTGCACCGCAAACATCGGCGCACCCGTATGGGCGGCTGCATAGCTGCGCGTCGCGACGTCGGCAATTTCGACGTCGTGCGAGGCGAAGAAATTCGCGAGTCCGAACACGATGCCCTGATGATCGAGACTAACGGCGTCGACCGCGTAAGGCATGCGGTCTTCTTTGATCTGCCGCTCACCGGTCTTGCGAATTGTAAACGTCAGGTTGTCGCCCTTGCCGAGCTTCTCCAGTTCGCGCTCGAGCTTGCCCAGCGTGTGCCAGTTTCCTGAAACGAGCATCAGCATCGCGAACTCGGCGCCAAGCGTGGTCATGCGGCTTTCCTCGATGTTGCCGCCACAGGCCATGATGACTTTGGTGATGTCCTGGACGACGCCCGTGCGATCTGTACCAATCGCTGATAAAACAATAAGTTGTGACATTTATTTAGAATTTACCTAGGAATGATTGCATGTGTCTTGCCAGCACCGGACATGAACAGTAACATCGCCGCCTCAATAATGGCGAGGACAAGCTGTGTTCAAGGGCTCTTTGGTCGCATTGGCAACGCCCTTCGACTCTGATAATCGGGTCGATTACACGTCGCTCAAGAGGCTGATCGACTTCCATGTCGAAGAAGGAACGGACGGCCTCGTGATTGCGGGCACGACCGGTGAGGCTGCAACGCTGAGCAAAGCCGAGCACGTGACACTGATCGCCAGGGCGGTCGAGATGGTCGACGGCCGAATACCCGTGATAGCCGGTACGGGTTCGAACTCCACGCAGCAGACAATAGACCTGTCGCTGGAGGTCGGTACGTCGGGTATAGATGCCTTCCTGGTCGTCGTGCCGTACTACAACAAACCCGTTCAGGAAGGCATGTATCAGCACTTCACGGCCGTCGCCGATGCCGTCAATAAGCCGCTCATGTTGTACAACGTACCGGGCCGCACGGTCGCCGATATGCAGGCGGAGACCGTCGCCCGTCTTGCCGCGCATGAAAACATCTTCGGCATCAAGGAAGCGACCGGCGATATCGGAAGGTTGCGGCAGATTCAGGCACTGGTTGATGAGGAATTCATGTATTACAGCGGCGACGACTTCACGGCCCTGCAATTCCTCGAGGCGGGAGGCCATGGAATCGTCACGGTGAGCGGCAACGTCGTGCCAGCGGCGATTGCCCGCTTGTGCAATCTGGTGGCTGCAGGGAAGCATGCAGAGGCCAAGGCGCTGGACGACTCGCTGCAAGCGCTGAATAACGCGCTGTTTGTCGAGTCCAATCCCATACCAGTCAAGTGGGCTCTGAGCCAGATGCGCTTGATGCGGCCAAACCTACGCCTGCCGCTAACCGAGTTCGCCAGGCAGTATCACGAGCAGATGCGAGAAGCGCTGGCTATTGCCGGGGTCAAGCTGGAGAATGCGGCATGACTTTGGCGAGATCGATTTTCCTGATTCTGATTGCGAGCCTCGCGGCATGCGGCGGCTCGACAGATCTGACCTGCGAAGAGGGCAGCTACAAAAGCGCCGTTAGGGGACCGCAAGTCGA